>NZ_JBAMDC010000258.1:0-9602 GCF_036961605.1 Streptomyces sp. KLMMK | reverse complement strand
CGGGGCTGCCTGCGGCGGCTGCGGCGGGGACTGGGGCGTCGGCGCGGGCTGCTGCGGCGGGTAGCCGTACGAGGGGCTGGGTGCCCCGAAGCCCTGCGGCGGCTGGTTGGGCGGCTGGGGCGGGGGCGGAGTTGACATCAGCTTTCCTCGTTGCGGCGGGGCTGGCGGATGTTCTTTTTATCACCCGGTACTGACGGGACACGGCCTGAGACCGCCCCGTGACGAGACTGTTGCCCTGGCCGGACAACCAGGTTCAAGGAAGCGGAGCTTCCTTGAGACCGCCGCGGCGGCGCGCAACCACAGCGGCGGTGACCGGCGGTGCCGTACGAGCTCGGGTGCGCTCGGCACCGCCGGACGCCACCATCGTGGTTGCGCGCCGCCGCGGCGGATTCAAGGATGCGAGCGCGTCCTTGACTTGCGGGCCGCCTGCAAGGCCTACGCGTCCTCCGCCAGTTCGAGCCAGCGCAGCTCCAGCTCTTCGCGTTCGCCCGCCAGCTCCCGCAGTTCCGCGTCCAGCTTGGCGACCGCCTCGAAGTCGGTCGCCTGCTCGGCGATCCGCGCGTGCAGCTTCGCCTCCTGCTCGCTGATGCGGTCCAGGCGGCGCTCGATCTTCTGCAGTTCCTTCTTCGCCGCGCGCGCGTCCCCGGCCGACTTCTGCTTCACGGCGCTCGCCGCGGCCGCGGCCGGAGCGACGGCGGGCACGGCAGCCTCGATGACGCGCTGCCGCCGCTCCAGGTACTCGTCCAGGCCGCGCGGCAGCATCCGCAGCGCCTGGTCCCCGAGGAGCGCGAAGACGCGGTCGGTGGTGCGCTCCACGAAGTACCGGTCGTGGCTGATGACGACCATCGAGCCCGGCCAGCCGTCGAGGAGGTCCTCCAGCTGGGTCAGCGTCTCGATGTCCAGGTCGTTGGTGGGCTCGTCGAGGAACAGGACGTTGGGCTCGTCCATCAGCAGGCGCAGGATCTGCAGGCGCCGGCGCTCACCGCCGGAGAGGTCGCCGACCGGCGTCCACTGCTTCTCCTTCGTGAACCCGAACTTCTCGCACAGCTGTCCCGCCGTCATCTCCCGGCCCTTGCCGAGGTCGACGCGGTCGCGCACCTGCTGGACGGCCTCCAGGACCCGCTTCGCCGGGTCGAGTTCCGCCACCTCCTGGGAGAGGTACGCGAGCTTGACGGTCTTGCCGACCGCGACCTTGCCGGCCGCCGGCTGCTTCTCGCCCTCGCTGCCCGCGGCCTCCGCCAGGGCCCGCAGCAGCGAGGTCTTGCCCGCGCCGTTGACGCCGACCAGGCCGATCCGGTCGCCCGGGCCCAGCTGCCAGGTCAGGTGCTTGATGAGGACCTTCGGGCCCGCCTGGATCGTCACGTTCTCCAGGTCGAAGACCGTCCTGCCCAGCCGCGAGCTCGCGAACTTCATCAGCTCGGCGCTGTCCCGCGGCGGCGGCACGTCCGCGATCAGCTCGTTGGCGGCCTCGATCCGGAAGCGCGGCTTGCTCGTGCGGGCCGGGGCGCCGCGGCGCAGCCAGGCGAGCTCCTTGCGCATCAGGTTCTGCCGCTTGGCCTCCTCCGTCGCGGCGATGCGCTCGCGCTCGGCGCGGGCGAAGACGTAGTCGCTGTAGCCGCCCTCGTACTCGTGGACGACGCCGCGCTGCACGTCCCACATGCGCGTGCAGACCTGGTCCAGGAACCAGCGGTCGTGCGTGACGCACACCAGCGCCGAGCGGCGCCCCCGCAGGTGGCCCGCGAGCCAGGAGATGCCCTCGACGTCGAGGTGGTTGGTGGGCTCGTCCAGGACGATCATGTCCTGGTCGGCGATCAGCAGCTTCGCGAGCGCGATGCGGCGGCGCTCGCCACCCGACAGCGGGCCGATGACCGTGTCCAGGCCGTCGGCGAAGCCCGGCAGGTCCAGCCCGCCGAAGAGGCCCGTGAGCACGTCGCGGATCTTCGCGCTGCCCGCCCACTCGTGATCGGCGAGGTCACCGATGACCTCGTGCCGGATCGTGGCGGCCGGGTCCAGCGAGTCGTGCTGCGTGAGCACGCCCAGGCGCAGGCCGCCGGCGTGCGTGACGCGGCCCTTGTCCGCCTCCTCCAGCTTGGCGAGGATCCGGATCAGGGTGGTCTTGCCGTCACCGTTGCGGCCGACCACACCGATCCGGTCGCCCTCGTTCACGCCGAGGGAGATGCCGTCGAGCAGTGCACGGGTGCCGTACACCTTGTCGACGGCTTCCAGATTGACGAGGTTGGCTGCCATGCCGCTCCTTGTGTGGGGTTCCTGGCTTCCAGGATCCCATGCCGGGAAACGTCGCCCGGAGGTCAGGCCCGGGCCGCCTCCACGGGCCGGGACCGCAGCGCCCACCAGGTGGGGACGAGCGTCGCGGCCAGCGTCAGGGCGAGCCCCGCGCCGATCACGGTCAGGGCGATCGACGACGGTCCGGTGATCTCCCCCGCACCGCCCAGCGCGTACCCGAACGGCACCAGCGTGCTCGCCGCGGCCACCCCGCCGAGGAGCAGGCCGACCAGGGCCACCAGGCCGCCCTCCACCGTCATCATCCGCAGCACCTGCCCCCGCGTGGCCCCCGTGAGCCGCTGCAGCGCGAACTCCTTGCGGCGGTTCCCCACGGCGACGGCCGTCGTATTGACGACCGACAGCGCCGTGTACGCCACGAGCATCCCGATGATCAGGTAGTTCACGGACGCCTGCGTACGGCTGCTCTCCGCCTGCGCGGCCGTCACCGCGTCCCGCCCGGCGACCTTCAGCCCCGGGTGCTGCGCGGCGAGCGCCCCGAGGTCGGCCATCAGCCGGCCGCGGTCACCGGACGCCCGCACCAGGAGCTGCGACGGCAGCCCGGCCGTCGTGTGCGGCGCCAGCAGCTCCGCGCTCGTCAGCGCCGTGTCGAACCCCTCGCGCCCCTTGAACAGCGCCACGATCCGTACGTCCGCCCGCGCCCCGTCCCCCAGCCGGAGGGTGATCGTGTCCCCCACCGTGCGGTGCATGCGGTGCGCCACGGTCTCCGGCAGGGCGACCGCGTCGCCGCGCAGGCCGTCCAGGCTGCCCGCGCTCGCCTCGACGGCGAGGGTCTGTCCGACGCCCTCCGCGCTCACGCCCTGCAGGGGCAGGCCCTTCTTGTTCTCGTCACCGTCGTGCGGCTTCTCGGTGTGCGCCTTGCCGGTCACGTACGCGCCGGCCGCCGCGACGCTCGGCAGCGCCCGCACGCGGGCCAGCAGCGCCGGATCCACCCCGCCCGCGGCAGAAGTGAGGACGGCGTCGGCCCGCAGGTTGTCGGCGAACGCCCGGTCGGCGATCGCGGCCGTGGTCGTCTGCAGGTACAGGTTCCCGGTGGCGATGGCGCTGGCGAGCATCACGGGCGTCGCGATCGCGGCGACCTTCGCCGTACGGGCGCGGCAGTTGAGGGCGGCGAGGCGGCCGGAGGGCCCGGTCAGGAGTCGCACGGGCCAGTGCAGGAGGAGAGTGACGAGTTTCGCGAACCAGGGCCCGAGGAGGGCGAGCGCGATCGCACAGCACATGACCGTCGGCCCCGCGGTGCTGGCGGCCACCGGCCCGCGCAGGACCAGCGCCGTGACGAGCGCCAGGGCGACGGTCCCAGCGAGGAACAGCAGCCCGACGGCGATCCGCACCGGGTGCAGGCCCGGCTTCTGCACGGCCGCCTCCCCGAGCGCCTCCACGGGCTTCGCCTGCACCGCCCGCATGCTGCCGAGCAGTCCGCCTGCGAGGGCCGTGAGGAGCAGTGCCCCGTAGGCGGGCATCGCCGGGATCCAGCCCTGGCTGAACCGGACCGTGTCCGCGATCATGCCGCTGTCGACGAGGGTGTCGAAGAGCCTGCGCCCGACGAAGGGCCCGGCGGGCCAGGCCGCGGCGCCCGCCAGCACCATGACCATGAGCGTCTCACCGAGCAGCATCCGGCGGAGCTGGCCGGTACTCGTACCGATCGCCCTCAGCAGGGCCAGCTCGCGGCTGCGCTGCGATGCGGAGAGGGACACGGTCCCGGCGACGACGAACGCCGCAACGAGGATCACGAGCCCGCCCACGACGCCCGAGAGAGCGATCAGGTCCTCGCCGCCCTGCAGCACCTCGGGGTGCTCGACGGCGCCGCGGTCGTCACCGGAGAGGAGAGTGACGGGGTTGCCGGTGAGGGCTTCCCGTATGCCCTTGCGGACGTCATCGAGGCGCGCGCCGGGGGCGAGAGTGACGGCGATGTCGGCGACGGTCTCCGGACGCCCGGAGAGGCGGGTCGCCTCCGGCGCGGAGAAGAAGAGGGTGGCCTGCGGGACGCCGCGCGCGGCGGCGACCCCGCTCACCCGGTAGCCGGCGGAGCCGCCGTGCGCGGCGATCCGGATACGGTCGCCGGTCGCCACGCCTGCGCGGCGGGCGGTGGCGACGTCCAGGACAACCTCGCCCGCGGCAGGCGCGCTGCCTGCGGTGAGGGCGTACGGGGTGAGCGCCGCGGACTCCCAGCCGTGGGCTTGGGCCTTTGCCTCTGCGGCGCCGCCGAGAACGGCCGCGTCAAAGGTGCGCTCGCCGGTCGCGGCCCGGACACCGGGAACGGCTCGCACCTTGTCGACGAGGGCGGCCGGAAGCTCGACCCGCTCCGGGAGAGGGATCGTCTTCTTGTGCTTCTTGCTGCTCGCGACCTCGTGAGTACGGTCACCTGTGACGAGCAGGTCGGCACCCGCGAGGCGCTGCGGCGGGGCGTCGTTACGAATCCCCGTCTCCATGAGACCGCCGCACGCCATCACCAACGTCGCGCCGATGAACAGCGCGAGGAAGGTGGCGGCAAAGCCGCCGATTCTGTAGCGCAGCGAACGCGCTGCGAGTTTGCCCATCACGGAGTTCACGCTAGGGAGCGGGGAGACTCCGTCCCATGGGAACAGCAGGTGAGTGGGGGTGGGGGTAGCCCTACCCCAGCGCATCCTGCGTCAGTCGACCTGCACGTGAGCCACGAATGCCGCCCAGGTGTGGGGGTCTATGGCCAGTTGGGGGCCGTCCTTGCGCTTGGAGTCGCGTATTCGGATGGCTTGGGGGAGGCGGGCGACTTCGACACAGGCAGAGCCGTCCCCCTGGCTGTAGCTGGACTTGAGCCATATCGGTCCGTTGCTCATAGCTCGTCTGCCACTCTTTTGATTAGTTCGGCCGATTCCACAGCGTTGAGAGCGTGCATGCGGATCATGGCATGGCGCTTCATGAGCGCGCTCGCCCTGTCCACGTCTGCATGCAGTACTCCGGTCACTTGCCCCTCCTCGTAGCCGTACTGCTTGTGGTCGGGGGTCTCCACCACGATGAATTGGCCATCCAGCCCCGGGTGGACACCTTGCCCGAGAGGCAAGACCTGGATTGACACGTTGTGCAACTCACCCACCTCCACAAGGTAGTTGAGCTGGCGCTTCATCACTTCCGGACCCCCGGCCAAGCTCCGCAAGGCGGCCTCGTGGATCACGAAGCTGAACAGTGCGGTCTCCTTCTGGAGCAGCTCACGGCGCTGCAGCCGGGCTGCCACCCGAGCCTCGGCCGTGCCCTTGTCCACGGGAGGGCAACGGTTGGTCATCAGCGCCCGCGCGTATTCCTCGGTCTGCAGAAGGCCGGGAATAATCAGCACCTCGTACCAGTGCAGGGCGATGGCCTCGGCTTCGAGGCCCACGTACTCGCGTGCACGGCTGGCGATCCGCTCAGGCTCCAAATACGGATGCGCCGACTCCAGCTTCCCGTGCGCGCCGAACATGCTGTCCGCCACCTGCAGCAGGTGCTGGCTCGGCCGCCGTCGGCCCATTTCCATGGACCTGACGGCCTCCACCCCGTACCCCGCCTCCGCCGCGAGCTCTTCGCGAGAGACGTTCGCCGCTTGGCGCCACAGCTTGATCTGGTGCCCGCACAGCCGCCACGCCATCGGCGCATCAGGTCGCGTGTCCACCCGGCATCCCGCCCTTCTGCCTACTTCCGTCGGTAGCAAGGGACGCTAGGGCGGGCAAGGAGCTATCGCGCCGGGCTCGAAGGATTTCTCCCCGAACGGGTGAACGGGGGAACTAAAGCCACTGCTGGCCAGAACCCTGGTTGGGCATCTGCGCAGGGGTCGGCGGGGGCAGCTTGTTCAGCTTCGACCGCACCGTCATGTTCCAGATCAGCGTGAACGGGGTGAAGAGGACCAGCGACATCGGGCTCCACCAGCCCTGCAGCAGCGTCTTGCCCGTCATGTCACGCTCGATCGCGAGACCGCAGTTCCGGCAGAACGGCCCCTTCTGGTGCATGAAGCTCATGTAGATGAGCAGGCCCTGGTGTCGCCGGATCGTCGCCTCGACGGCCGGGAACCCGCCGCACATGCGGCACGTCGGCCCCATGGGCATCGGGCCGGGCGCGGGCGCGTGTCCCGGCGCGGGATAGCCGTACGGGTTCTGGCCCTGGTACGGGTTCTGCTGCTGATAGGGCGGCGGAGTCGCCACGGTGAAACCCCCGATTCGGGCGCCCCTTCGGGGCGCGGAATCGCAGAGCCTAACCGACAGTGATCGTCGCCCCGGGCACCGGTCCCGCCGCCACCCGGACCGCCCGGCACGTACCGGACGCCCGCAGCGCCTCCGCGACCTTCTCGGCCTCCGCCTCGTCGCTCACCAGGAACGCCGTCGTCGGGCCGGAGCCCGAGACCATCGCGGCCAGCGCGCCCGCCTCCGTACCCGCGTCCAGCGTCGCGCTCAGCGACGGCCGCAGCGAGACCGCCGCCGCTTGCAGGTCGTTGCTCACCGCGCCCGCCAGTGCCACCGCGTCACCCGCCCGCAGCGCCTCCATCAGCTCAGGCGACGGGTCCGGCGCCGGCACGAACGCGTCGGCCCGCAGACGGTCGCACTCCCCGTACACGGCCGGGGTCGACAGGCCGCCGTCCGCGACCGCGAACACCCACCAGAAGCTCCCGCCGGTCTCGACCGGCGTCAGGAGTTCGCCCCTCCCCCGGCCCAGGGCCGTCCCGCCGACCAGGCTGAACGGCACGTCGCTGCCCAGCTCCGCGCAGATCTCCAGGAGATCCTCGCGCGAGGCTTCCGTGCCCCACAGTTCGTCGCACGCGACCAGCGCCGCCGCGCCGTCCGCGCTGCCACCCGCCATGCCACCCGCGACGGGAATGTCCTTCTCGATGTGGATGTGGACGTTCGCCTCGCGCCCGTGCCGCGCGGCCAGCGCCAGCGCCGCCCGTGCCGCCAGGTTGGAGGGATCCAGCGGAACCTTGTCCGCATCCGGCCCCGAGCACGTCACCCGCAGCTCGTCCGCCGGCGTCACCGTCACCACGTCGTACAGGCCGACCGCCAGGAAGACGTTGGCGAGGTCGTGGAAGCCGTCCGGGCGGAGCGGGCCGACCGCGAGCTGGACGTTGACCTTGGCGGGGACGCGAACGGTCACGGACACGGAGCGGGCTCCTCGGGTCGCACGGGACAGAGTCACGCACGATCGTACGGGGGGTGCGAGCGTCCGCCGGAAGACGGCAGAGGTGACGGGGGCGCAGGGGTGGGGGTCCGGGGCGCTGACGTGTATTTGCGGGCCGGTCGCGGGGGCCCGTGACGCCGGGGGTACCGGCCCGTAAATATACGGCCCCGGACCCCCGCCCCGGAGCCCCCGGCACCGGCACCGGCACCGGCACCGAACGTACCGGCCCCGCCCGCCTCAGCCCTGCTTGTTCTCCGCGATCGCCGCGAACTCGTACACCGTCAGCGCCTCGCCCCGCGCCTGCGGCGAGATCCCGGCGGCCACCAGCGCAGCCTCCGCCGCAGCCGCCGAACCGGCCCAGCCCGCCAGGGCCGCCCGCAGCGTCTTGCGCCGCTGGGCGAACGCGGCGTCCACGACCGCGAAGACCTCGGCCTTGCTCGCCGTCGTCTCGATCGGCTCGGCGCGCCGCACCAGCGACACCAGCCCCGAGTCGACGTTCGGCGCCGGCCAGAAGACGTTCCGCCCGATCGCGCCGGCCCGCTTGACCTCGGCGTACCAGTTGGCCTTCACGGACGGCACGCCGTAGACCTTGTTGCCGGGCCGGGCGGCGAGCCGGTCGGCGACCTCGGCCTGGACCATGACCAGCGTGCGCTCGATGCTCGGGAAGCGGTCGAGCATGTGCAGCAGCACCGGCACGGCGACGTTGTACGGCAGGTTGGCCACCAGAGCAGTGGGCGGAGGCCCGGGCAGCTCCTGGACCTGCATCGCGTCGCTGTGGACGAGCGAGAAGCGCTCCGCCCGCTCCGGCATGCGCGCGGCGATGGTCGACGGCAGGGCCGCCGCCAGCACGTCGTCGATCTCGACGGCGACGACCCGGTCGGCCGCCTCCAGCAGGGCGAGGGTCAGGGACCCCAGGCCGGGGCCGACCTCGACGACGGTGTCGTCGGGCCGGACCTCGGCGGTGCGGACGATGCGCCGGACCGTGTTGGCGTCGATCACGAAGTTCTGGCCGCGCTGCTTGGTCGGGCGTACCCCGAGGGCTGCGGCCAGCTCCCGGATGTCGGCGGGGCCGAGGAGGGCGCCGGACTCGTCTGCACTGGGGCTGGGGCTGGAGCTCACCCGTGAAGTTTACGGCCGCACACGGGCCACGGGCTCGCCCCCCGGCTGACGTACAGCTTCTTGGCCCGCAGGGTCTGCTCGGCGGCGGGCGCGTCCTGGGGGCGGCCGGTGCCGCCGAGGGAGTGCCAGGTGTGGGTGTCGAACTGGTAGAGGCCTCCGTAGGTGCCGGAGGGGTCGACGGCGTCGGGGCGGCCGCCGGCCTCGCACTGGGCGAGCCCTTCCCAGTTGAGGCCGTCCGAGCTCTGCACCGAGACGGGCCGGGCCTTGGTGCCGACCTTGACGATCTGAGTGCGGGGCTGCCGGACGGTCTCGGAGGCGATGCGCTTGGGCTTCTGCTTGACGCCGTTGACGGTGCGCAGGGCGTACGTGATGCGTTCCACGCCCTTCTCGCCGCGCTGGGAGACGACCTCGGTGCCCTTGAAGAGGCCGGGGTCGTCGTGGCGCTCGGTGGTGAAGTCGATGGGCTCCTCGCGGACCTCCTCGCTGCCGGTGATCCGCATGACGGAGATCGTCTGGCCTTCGCGGGGGAAGCTGTCGGGGCTGACGGAGGTGGTGTCCTCGCCGTGGAGGGTGATGCCGGCCTGCTCGATGGCCTCGTGGACGGTGGCGGCGTTGGTGCGGATGGTGCGCTCGCGGCCGTCGGCCATGAAGGTGACGGTGCGCTCCGTGCGGACGTGGAGGTCCAGTCCCTCTCGGCGGATGGGGGCGGACCGCTCGGTCGACAGGTAGGCCCCTTCGGCGCGGACGCCGAGCTGGCGCAGGGCGCCGTCGACGGTGCGGGCGGTGGTCCACATGCGCTGGTGTTCGCCGTCGAGGGTGAGGGTGACGGGGCGGCCGTAGCGGATGGTGATCTCGTCGCCGCGGGCGAGGTCGTGGCCGGGGCCGGGGAAGACGGCGTCGTGCTCGCCCAGGGTCATGCCCTGGTCGGCGAGGAGCTCGTCGACGTCGTCGGCGAAGGTGTGGAGCTCGCGCGAGGTGCCGTCGATGTTGAGGTGAACGGTCTTGTCGTCCGCGACGAAGGCGGAGGTGCCGCCGGCCAGGAAGGCGACGACGAGGGCCTGCGGGAGCAG
>NZ_JBAMDC010000257.1:0-9631 GCF_036961605.1 Streptomyces sp. KLMMK | reverse complement strand
CCCCGGCGCCGGACCGGCCGTCCCGCCGCCCCCGGCCAAGGGCGCGGCTCCCAAGGGCGCCGCGAAGAGTGCACCCGCGAAGTCCAAGCCGAAGAAGAAGGGCCGCTCCAAGCTTGTGCTGCTGGGCGGCGCGGTCGTCGGCCTGGCCGGTGTCGCGTACGGCGCCGGGCTGCTGCTCGACCACGCGGACGTGCCGAACGGCACCACCGTGCTCGGGGTGAACATCGGCGGCTCCTCCAAGGAGCAGGCCGTCCAGAAGCTCGACTCCGCGCTCGGCGACCGGGCGACGAAGCCGCTGACGGTCTCCATCGGCGGCAAGGAGGCGCAGCTCAAGCCGTCCGTGGCGGGCCTGTCCATCGACACCCAGGCCACGGTGCGCGCGGCGGCCGGCCGGGACTACAACCCGCTGACCGTCATCCCCTCGCTCATCGGCGGCACCCGCACGGCCGAGCCCGTGATCGTCGCCGACGAGGAGAAGATCGCGGACGCGCTCAAGACGCTCGCCGGCGAGTCGGGCGCGGCCAAGGACGGCACGATCAAGTTCGAGCCGGGCAAGGCCGTGCCGGTCTACGGCAAGCCGTACGAGGGCATCGACGGCGACAAGGGCGTCGATGCCGTCGCCAAGGCGTACAAGGACCGCGCCGCCACGGGTCAGGAGACCACGGTGGCGCTGCCGAGCGCGAGCCAGCAGCCGAAGGTGAGCAACGCCGAGGTCGACCGGATGATGAAGGAGTTCGCGCAGCCCGCGATGTCCGGCCTGGTCACGGTGCGCACGGATGCGGTGCACAGCATCCAGTTCGGTCCGGAGCGCTCGCTGCCGAAGATCCTGGGTGTCAAGGAGGTCAACGGCAAGCTCGTCGAGAGCTACGACCTCGAAGCGCTCAAGGAGCTGTACGGCACCAAGTTCAAGGGCGTCCTCATCCAGCGCGGCAACGGCACCAAGACGGAGGTCACCCCGCAGGACGTCGTGGGCGCGCTGCGCAAGGCGCTCCTGGGCAAGACGCTCGCCGAGCGGACCGGGACCATCCCGCTCGGCTGACGGCCCGCCGTCCGGCCGGGCCGACAGGCCGTGCGAGCCCCCGCGCCCCCGTGGCGCGGGGGCGCGCTCATGTCCGGGCACCCATGACATCTGTCATCGCCAGGACCGTACGGCTGACACTGCCGCGAGCCCCGCCCGCCGGACAGGATGGTGGACATGACCACCACAGCAGTCACGTACACGGGGGACGGGCGCCGCACCGGCGCTCCCGTGGTCAGTTTCGAGAACGTCAGCAAGAGCTACGGCGCGGTGCGTGCCGTGGCTGATCTGGACCTGCAGCTGTACCCGGGCGAGACCGTCGCCCTGCTCGGCCCCAACGGCGCCGGCAAGTCCTCCACCCTGGACCTCCTCCTCGGCCTGAGGAACCCCGACGCGGGCCGGGTCGAGCTCTTCGGCACGAGCCCGCAGGAGGCCGTCGCCCAGGGCAAGGTCGGCGCGATGCTGCAGTCCGGCGGCCTGATGGAGGACGTGACCGTCCGCGAGATCGTGAAGCTCGGCTGTGATCTGCACCCCCGTCGCTACCCCGTCGACCAGGTGCTCGCCGCCGCCGATCTCACCGAGATAGCCGACCGCCAGGTCAACAAGCTCTCGGGCGGCCAGGAGCAGCGGGTGCGGTTCGCGCTCGCGACGGCCGGCGCCAACGAGCTCATCGTGCTGGACGAGCCCACGACGGGCATGGACGTCTCCGCCCGCCAGGCGTTCTGGGGCGTCATGCGCGAGCAGGCCCAGGCCGGGCGCGCCATCCTCTTCGCCACGCACTACCTCGAAGAGGCCGACGCCATCGCCGACCGCGTGATCGTGCTGCACCGCGGGCGGGTCCTCGCGGACGGCTCGGCCGCCGAGATCAAGGCGAAGGCCGGGGCCCGCCGCATCGTCTTCGACCTGGACGGGCACATCGGCGAAGCCGCCCTGCGCGAGCTGCCGTTCCTGTCCTCCCTGGAGATATCCGGCCGCACGGTGCGCATCCAGTCGCACGACGCCGACGCCACGGTCCACGCCGTCTACGGGCTCGGCCTCTACCCGCGCAACCTGGAGGTCGCGGGGCTCGGCCTGGAGCAGGCCTTCATCGCCATCACCGACGCTGCCACCGCCGAGGAGGCGGCCCTGTGCTGATCTCCTCGGGGGACAACCCCCGGACCCCCGGCCGCAACCACAGCCCCACCGCAGTGCTCGGATCCGTTTCGCGAGGCGCAGTCTGATGAACACCCTGATCAAGCTCGAGATCGCGCGCACCCTGCGCAACAAGAAGTTCATGTTCTTCTCGGTGATCTACCCCGCCGGCCTCTATCTGCTGATCGCGGGCGGCGCGAGCAGCACCGAGATCGTCGAGGGCACCGGGCTGACCCTGCCGCTGCTGATGATGGTCTCCATGGCCTCCTTCGGCGCGATCACCGCCGTCCTCGTGGGCAACAGCGAGCGGATCGCCAAGGAGCGCGAGAAGGGCTGGGTGCGCCAGCTGCGCCTGACCGCCCTGCCCGGCCGCGGCTACGTGACGGCCAAGGTCGCCTCCGCCGCCGTGGTCTCGCTCCCCTCGATCCTGGTGGTCTTCCTGGTCGCCGCCCTCGTCAAGGACGTCCGGATGGGCGCCGCCTGGCAGTGGTTCGCGCTCGTCGGCGCGATCTGGGCGGGCAGCATCGTCTTCGCCGCGCTCGGCGTGGCCGTCGGCTACCTCGCCACGGGCGACGCCGTCCGCCCCCTTACGATGATCATCTACTTCGCGCTGTCGATGCTCGGCGGCCTGTGGATGCCGACCACCACCTTCCCCACGTGGCTGCAGAAGGTCGCGGAGTGGACGCCCACCTACGCGTACGCCGGACTCGGCCGGTCGATCGAGCAGGCGAACGCCCCCGAGGCCAAGCACGTGGCGCTCCTCGCGGTCTACCTCGTGCTGTTCGCCGGCGTGGCAGCCTGGCTGTACCGCAAGGACACCCGCAAGTCCTGACGGACGCCGGAAGACCAGGAAGACAGGCAGGACATGGCAGCACGACCGCGGCGCCGGAACCCATGGCGCTTCGCCATGGAGGTCCATGACGACCCGTCGTACACCATCGGCATCGGCACGGAGCCCGACAACCGCCGCCAGGTGATGATCAAGCTCATCTGGATCGCCATCTGGTTCGCCTACATGGCGGCCCCCGTGGAGGACGTCCTCGGCGACCACCACACCCTGGCCGGCGACGTCCTCGGCGGCTGCGGCCTCGCGGTCTTCGTCGCCGGCTACCTCACCCTGGTCTTCCGGCATACGTCCCGTCCCCTGGAGCGCGCCCGCGTGCTCGGCGCGCTTGCCGCGCTGGTGTCCCTCGCGGTCGTGCTGTCCCTCACGCTCGGGGGCGCCTGGCTCGTCCTCTTCGTCTACGTCTGCGTCGCCGCCGGCGCGGTCCTGCCGACGAAGCTGTCCCGCATCACGATTCCGCTGGTCACGGGGGTACTGGCGGGACTCGGTGCGATGACACCGGGCGCTCCCGAATACCTGGCCGCCCTCGTCGTCCCGGCGCTGCTCGGCGGCTTCGCGATGGTGGGGGTGCGTCAGATGGCGATGACGACCCGCGCGTTGCGCGAGGCCCGCGCCACGGTCGCCCACCTCGCCGCCAACGAGGAGCGGCTGCGCCTCGCCCGCGACCTGCACGACCTACTCGGGCACTCCCTGTCGCTGATCACGCTCAAGAGCGAGCTGGCCGGGCGGATGCTCCCGGACCGGCCCGACCAGGCGGCCCGGCAGGTCGCCGACATCGAACGGGTCAGCCGGCAGGCCCTGGTGGACGTTCGGGAGGCGGTGAGCGGCTTCCGCCGCCCCACGCTGGAGGCCGAGCTGGCCGGCGCCCGGACGGCCCTGGCCGCGGCCGGCATCGCCGCCGACCTCGCCCGCGCCGCCACCGACCATCCCGACCTGCCGCCCGACGAGGAGGGCGCGCTGGCCTGGGCGCTGCGGGAGGCCGTGACGAACGTGGTGCGGCACAGCGCCGCACAGCGCTGCGAGATCACGCTGGCCGAAGAGGGCGACGAGCTCTGCCTGACCGTCGGCGACGACGGCCGCGGCCCCCGGGGCGGCCCTCCCGGCAACGGCCTGACGGGCCTGTCCGAGCGGCTCCAGCTCGCCGACGGCCGCTTGGAGACCGGCCCGGGCCCGCGGGGCGGCTTCCGCTTGCGTGCATTCGTCCCCCTCTCGCGCAGCCTCGCCCCGGAGCGGCCTACCCTGTCGTCGTGACAGACGAGCACCACCCCGCCGATCCGGACGGCCGACGCATCATCAAAGTCCTCCTCGCGGAGGACCAGTCCATGGTCAGGGAGGCGCTGGCGGCGCTGCTCGGGCTGGAGGACGACATCGAAGTCGTCGCCCAGGTCGCCCGGGGCGACGAAGTCCTCGACGCCGCCCGCGCCCACGACCTGGACGTGGTCCTGCTCGACATCGAGATGCCCGGGATGACGGGGCTCGACGCGGCCGCCCTGGTCCGCCGGGAGCTGCCGGCCCTCAAGGTCGTGATCCTCACGACGTTCGGGCGCCCGGGCTATATGCGCCGGGCCATGGAGTCCGGCGCGGAGGCCTTCCTCGTCAAGGACGCTCCGGCGTCCCAGCTCGCGGACGCCCTGCGCAGGGTGCTGCGCGGCGAACGCGTCATCGACCCCACCCTCGCGGCCGCGGCCCTCGCGGAGGGTGCCAATCCGCTGACCGACCGCGAGCGCGCGGTGCTGCGGGCCTCCGCCGACGGCTCGACCAACGCGGAGCTGGCGAAAGCGCTGCACCTGTCGAACGGGACCGTCCGCAACTACCTCTCGACGGCCATCCAGAAGACGGGGGCGCGCAACCGCGCCGAGGCGGTGCGGATCGCACGGGACAAGGGCTGGCTGTGACCGCGCGGGACGAGGGCCGGCCGTGAGGGCGGCGGGCGCCGCGCCCGGCGCCCGTCAGTTGAGCATCGCCCTCGCCGCCCGGGCCTGCCGGCGCACCGTCTCCGCGACCGTCGGCTCCAGCGCGTCGATGACCTCCGCGTACTCCTCCATCTCGTGCGCGCCCGCCACGAAGTCGCCGCGCTCCACCAGCAGCTCTGCGCGCTCGTAGCGGAGCCTGGCCGGGTGGCTGGGCAGCAGCAGGGACAGCTCCACGGCCCACAGCTGGACGTCGCTGCGCTCGGGCCGGGCCGCGGCCCAGGCGCGGATGTTGTTCAGCACGCGCAGCACGATCTCCGCCGGCTCCGCGGGGGAGAACATCGAGGGGGCGAGCGGGGTGCCCGTCGCGCCCGCGACCAGCAGGCCCGCCTCCTCCTCGGACAGGATCCGGCCGCCGTCGAAGGGGTCGGCCAGGACGTGCCCGCCGAGGGGGTCGCCGAAGCCGACGACGAAGTGACCCGGCAGCGCGACCCCGTACACCGGCGCCCCGGCCCGCCGCGCGACCTCCATCCACACCACGGACAGCAGGATCGGCAGCCCGCGCCGCCGCCGGAGCACCTCGGTCAGCAGCGAGGACTCCAGACGCCGGTAGTCGGCCGGGGAGCCGTGGAAGCCGCAGCGCTCGCCCAGGAGCTCCGCGAGCGCCTCCGCCCACCGGCGCGGGGCGGCCTGCCGGCCCAGCGCGGGGAGCAGCCCGGCGAGCCGGTCCAGCTCTATCTGCGCGGCGTCGACCGCCTCCTCGCCCGGCTCCGGGTCGGCCTCGGCCGCGATCAGCAGGCACAGCAGCGCGAGGTCGGGCCGTTCCTCGCGAGCCGCGTCCGCGAACCGCTGCCGTCCGGTGGTGTCGTTCATGGTGCCTCCGCCTCCGCCTTCCATGGTGCGCGCCGGTTGCGCTGACTGTGTATTCCGCCGGCCCCCCGCCCCGGTGGCCGGACGCCGTCGCGGCGGGACCGAGAGGCCAGGCCTCTCTACCGTGTGCTGCGCCGCCCGGGCAAGAGCCCCCTCCAAGGCGGCGACAAGCCACGGCGGCGAGGGTCCGGCGGAACGGACGATCACCGTAAGCGGCACTAAGGGCGTGCCGCGCAGCGGTAGTGGTACGCGTGGTGCGTCGTGAAGCCCAGCTCGTCGTAGAGCGACGCCGCGGCGCCGTTGTCCGTCTCCACCTGCAGGTACGCCGCGGAGGCGCCCTCGCTCAGGGCCTGCTCGGCGAGGCGCGCCATGACCTGTGTGGCCAGCCCCCGGCGGCGGTGCTCCGGACGGACGGCCACCGCCGAGAAGCCCGCCCACCGGCCGTCCACCACGCACCGCCCGACGGCCACCGGGCCCTCGCCCGGCGCCCCGGGGACCGTCGCGAACCACACCGAGGGCCCGCCGGCCAGCACGGCGAGGGCGTCCTCGGTGCCGCCGTCCGTGCGCCCGTAGGCGCGCAGCCACGCCTCGTCGGGGGTGCGCGAGAGCTGCACGTGCTCCGTGGCCGCCCCTGTGTCCGCTATCGGAGCCAGCGCCGCCGTCCGCATGAGCGCGTGGCGCTCCGCGGTCCAGCCGCGGCGGGCCAGCTCGGCGTCCAGGAGGGCGTCCTGCTCCGGGTCCCCGGTGGTGATCTGGACCATCGCGGGCAGGGAGCGCGCCGCGTACCAGGCGGTCACCCGGTCCACGGCCTCCGGCAGCGGCAGCCCGCAAGGTCCGAGCGGCAGGACCGAGTTGGCACGGGCCGTGAAGCCGCCCGCCGCGCGCAGGGTCCAGGCGCCGAGCCGTGCGGTCTCCCGCGCGGGCCAGCCGCGGGCCGCGATCTCCTGGAGCTCGCGCACGGTCGCCGCGGGGCCGCGGCGGCGCGGCGGAGGGCCGGGGACGACCTTGCCGGCCACGAGAGAGGCCTCGTCGAAAGTGACAATCTCTCCGGTCCGCCGTGTGATCCGCAGCACTCCTCCTTCCCAGGAGGTAAGGGTGCCGACGGTGTCCGTGAACCGTTCGGAAGATCCCTCCGAAGCCCCTGCGGAAGGGTTCAGACGGCGTACGGATACCCTTTTTCCCACATCAGCGGTACTGATCCTGATTTCCAGCCGTCCGCCCGTGGTGAATTCCACAGCTCTCCTCGCCCCTCTTGTTCGTCAAGTGCCCGGGAACGGAGATACTAGGTGTGGGCATCGACGACGCCGCGCTCCCGCGCGAGATGAGCCCTACCGAGGAGGAACGACAGCGTGACCTACGTCATCGCGCAGCCTTGTGTCGACGTGAAGGACAAGGCGTGCATCGAGGAGTGCCCCGTCGACTGCATCTACGAGGGTTCCCGGTCCTTGTACATCCACCCGGACGAATGTGTCGACTGTGGTGCCTGTGAGCCGGTCTGCCCCGTCGAGGCGATCTTCTACGAGGATGACACTCCCGAGGAGTGGAAGGACTACTACAAGGCGAACGTCGAGTTCTTCGACGAGCTCGGTTCGCCCGGTGGCGCCTCGAAGCTCGGCCTGATCGAGCGCGACCACCCCTTCATCGCCGCGCTGCCCGCGGACATCAACCCGGAGCACTGACCCGAGCGGCCCCCCGGCCCCGTACGGCCGCCGCCGTGCGGGGCCGCGGCGTATCGCCGGTCACCCCCAGAGCAAGAGAGCGAACACCGTGAGCGCAGTCTCCTCCCGCCTCCCCGTCTTCCCCTGGGACCGGCTCGCCCCCTACAAGGCGAAAGCCTCGGCCCACCCCGGCGGAATAGTGGACCTCTCGGTCGGCACCCCCGTCGACCCGGTGCCCGCCCTGATCCAGCGGGCGCTGACCGACGCCGCCGACAGCCCCGGCTACCCCACGGTGTGGGGCACGCCCGCGCTGCGCGACGCGCTGACCGGCTGGGCGGAGCGCCGGCTGGGCGCCCGGGACCTCGCGCACACCAACGTGCTGCCGATCGTCGGTTCCAAGGAGCTGGTGGCCTGGCTGCCGACGCAGCTCGGCCTCGGCGCGGGCGACAAGGTGGCCTACCCGCGCCTGGCCTACCCGACCTACGAGGTCGGCGCGCGCCTCGCGGGCGCCGAGCCCGTCGTCTACGACGACCCCACCGAGCTCGACCCCGCGGGCCTGAAGCTGCTCTGGCTCAACTCCCCGTCCAACCCCACCGGCCGCGTCCTGCCGGCCGACGAGATGCGCCGCATCGTGGCGTGGGCGCGCGAGCACGGGGTGCTGCTCTTCAGCGACGAGTGCTACGTGGAGCTGGGCTGGGAGGCCGACCCGGTCTCCGTCCTGCACCCGGACGTGTGCGGCGGCTCGTACGAGGGCATCGTCGCGGTGCACTCGCTCTCCAAGCGGTCGAACCTGGCCGGCTACCGCGCGGCCTTCCTGGCCGGCGACCCCGCCGTCCTCGGCGAGCTGCTGCAGATCCGCAAGCACGGCGGGATGATGGTCTCCGCCCCGGTCCAGGCCGCCACGGTCGCGGCCCTGGGCGACACGGCGCACGTGACCGAGCAGCGGGCGCGCTACGCCGGCCGCCGCGACGCCCTGCGGGCCGCCTTCGAGGGCGCGGGCTTCCGCATCGAGCACAGCGAGGCGTCGCTGTACCTGTGGGCCACGCGGGACGAGCCCTGCTGGGACACCGTCGCGGCCATGGCCGAGCTCGGCATCCTGGTGGCGCCCGGCGTCTTCTACGGGGAGGCCGGGGAGCGGTTCGTGCGGATCGCCTTCACCGCGACCGACGAGCGCGTCGAGGCCGCGGTCCGCCGCCTGGCGCCGTAGCCGCGCGCAAGGGAGGACATGCGGAGGGCCCGGGAGACGTCTCCCGGGCCCTCTCGCGTGCTCGTGCGTGCGCTGGGTCAGCCGCCGATCGGGAGGCCGCCGCCGCCGAGGGGCAGGCCCTTGGCGTTGACGCCGTTGGCGGCCTGGGTGGCCTGGCCCGCGAGCCCGGAGGTGGCGCCTGCGGCCTGGCCGGCCACCTTCTGGACGGCGGGGGCGGCGGTCTTGGCGGCCTTGCCGGTGGCGTCGGCGGCGCCGGGAACGGTGGTCTTGATGGCGCTGGTGCCGACGCCCGTCACCGTCTCCCCGGCCTTGTGGGCGGCCGCGTCGACGTTGGTGCCGAGGTTCGCGCCGTCCACCGCGGTCAGGCCGCTCGCCAGGTCGGTGGCCTGCGGGGCGGCGCTCGCCGCTCCGGCCGCGCCGATGACGGGTGCCGCACCGGCGGCTACCAGCAGGGCGGCCCGGGCGATCCGACGCGTCAGGGGGAGGGACATGATGCTCCTTTGGCGGAGTTGAGGACGTTGGCTGTCCGGCGAGCGGACGCAGTGACTACCGCGCGAATCCATGGAAGGTTGCGGTGCGCCACGGTAAAGAGTTGGTAATGCGTCGCATTATCTGTCCCCCTAAAAGCGGGGCAAATCGGGCGCGCAGTATGCAGGTCTGGAAGGCTGACAAGCCTTTAGTCACAAGGAATTGCCGGGAAATCCGGACGCCTGGGGCGGGCGTTGCCCATTAAGCGCGCGGGGCTGTTGTGCCTACCTCCGGCGGGGGGACGGTCGCACTACTGAGCGGTCGCGATCCGTACCTCTGCGGCCGCGTTCCCGGGGGAATTCCCGGCCTCCGCCGCGGCCTTGCCGTCCTTGCGCCAGCCGTCCCGCGAATCGGCCGCCGTCCACACCCGGCCGTCGAAGGAGACCCGCTCGATCCGCAGTTCGGTCGCGTGGGCCACCGCCCACGAGGCCAGCTGCCAGCCGCGCCGCTCCCGGCCGCTCCCGG
>NZ_JBAMDC010000256.1:0-9672 GCF_036961605.1 Streptomyces sp. KLMMK | reverse complement strand
CAGCTGGGGTTCCAGCGGCGCTTCGACGCCGGTTTCCGCGCCGCGCGCGAGGCGCTGCGCACGGGGCGGCTCGGCCGCGTGCACACCATCCGCACCGTCACGTCCGACCCCGCACCCCCGCCGCCGGAGTTCCTGGCCCGCTCGGGCGGGCTGATCCGCGACTGCCTGGTGCACGACTTCGACGCGGTGCGCTGGCTGACGGGCCGGGAGGTGACGGAGGTGTACGCGCGGGGCGCGACCGGCGGCGCGGGCGCGGCGGTCTTCCGTGCGGCGGGCGACGTGGACACGGCCGCCGTCCTGCTCACCCTGGACGACGGCACCCTGGTGACGGCGACGGCGACCCGCTGCAACGGCGCGGGCTACGACGTGCGGACGGAGCTGTCCGGGGAACTCGACCAGTGGGTCGTGGGCCTGGACGCCCGGACGCCCGCGACGTCGGCGGAGCCGTCCGGCCCGCCCCCTCCGGCCCGCCCCTGGACCGGTTTCCTGGAGCGCTTCGGCGCCGCGTACCGCACCGAGCTGGCCGCTTTCGTGCGGGCGGCCCGCGGCGAGGCGCCCAACCCCTGCCCGGCCCGCGAGGGCCTGTACGCCCTGCTGGTGGCGGAGGCGTGCGAGACGTCCCGCCGGGAGAACCGGCCGGTCCGCCCCGCCGCCCCCGTAGAACCCGTAGAACCCGACCCCGAGGAACCCGGCCCCGCAGGCTGATCCGGGGTCATACGTACGTCACAGGCGTCACGTTCCCGCCGCCCTTCCGTCACAGCCGTACGACAGCGCCTCATCGATGGTCACTCTGCGTCGTTCACGGGACAACAGTCGTGGTGATCGACAAGGCCGCGCCGCAGCTCCCCCGACGGACCCCCCTCCGTCGCTGCGGCGCAGCGGAGAGGCGCGAGATGACTGGCCGTCGACTCTGGTCCTACAAGGAGATCGCAGCGCACATCGGCGTGCAGACCGATACCGTGCGGACCTACCGGAAGCACGGGCTGCTGCCCAAGCCCGACCTGACCGAGGGCGGCAAGCCCTACTGGTTCGCGGACACCGTCCGCGCCTGGGTGGCCTCCCGCCCGGGCAACCGTTCCCGGCGCGGCACCGGGAACTGACCCTCCATCCGCCCACCCTTCCGGCCCCGGACCGCCCGCGCGGTCCGGGGCCCCGTCGGTGGACCACCGGGCGCACAACCCCCGGGCACGGATGTCCGGTTCACCCCCACAGGAATACCCCCAGGGGGTAAGGTGTTCCCACTGGTGCACGGCACCACGACCAACCCTTCCGAGGAGAACCGTCATGAGCTCCCAGACCACCGACTCCGTCACCGTCTACCGCGTGACCGGCATGACCTGCGGCCACTGCGAGTCCGCGGTGACGGAGGAGATCTCCGCCCTGCCCGGCGTGGTGTCCGTCAAGGCCGTGGCCGCCGCCGGCCAGGTCACCGTGACCTCCGCGGCGCCCCTGGACGACGAGGCCGTCCGCGCGGCGGTGGACGAGGCGGGTTACGAGCTCGCCGGCCGCGACTGACGCCTCACCCGCGGCGGCGGCAGAGCCCCACGCGGCCGCATAAGTGACACAACACCCACACACTTGCCCTCTTGCCCGACTGCGCCCGTTATGGCAGGAGACCTAGATCACAGCAATCCCAACGTAACCATTGCGGGGGGTCGAGGGTCTAACCAGGCAGTGCTGGATCGTCTTGGGGGACGGTACCGGCCACGCGTGGCCGGGGCACGTACCCGGGGAGCTTTGAGCGGCCCTCCCGTACGTACGCGTCCCGGCAGATCGCGTCGGTCGCGCGCACCGAGGCTCCCGGCCGGATCCCGTGGGGGGAATCCGTACCGGGGAACGGGAAGCGCCCCGCTCCGACCCGTGGGGGGATCGGGGGCGGGGCGCTTTTCTCAAGCCCTGCGAAAAGCCCTGAGAGCCATGGCGGCTCTCAGGGCTTTTGTCGGCTCACGGCCTTGCGTGCGGCCTCGCGGCTCGCGGCCTCGTGCGGATCAGGCGTGCTCGACCGGGAGGTCGCGCTCGACGACGCCGGTGTAGATCTGGCGCGGGCGGCCGATACGGGAACCCGGCTCCTTGATCATCTCGTGCCACTGGGCGATCCAGCCCGGGAGGCGGCCGAGCGCGAAGAGCACGGTGAACATCTCGGTCGGGAAGCCCATGGCCCGGTAGATCAGACCGGTGTAGAAGTCCACGTTCGGGTAGAGGTTGCGCGAGACGAAGTAGTCGTCGGAGAGCGCGTGCTCCTCGAGCTTCAGCGCGATGTCGAGCAGCTCGTCGGACTTGCCGAGCGCCGAGAGGACGTCGTGCGCCGCCGCCTTGATGATCTTCGCCCGGGGGTCGAAGCTCTTGTAGACGCGGTGCCCGAAGCCCATCAGGCGGACGCCGTCCTCCTTGTTCTTCACCTTGCGGATGAAGGCGTCGACGTCGCCGCCGTCGGCCTGGATGCCCTCGAGCATCTCCAGCACCGACTGGTTGGCGCCACCGTGCAGCGGGCCCCACAGGGCGTTGATGCCGGCGGAGATCGACGCGAAGAGGTTGGCCTGCGAGGAGCCCACCAGGCGCACGGTCGAGGTCGAGCAGTTCTGCTCGTGGTCGGCGTGCAGGATCAGCAGCTTGTCGAGCGCGCTGACGACGACCGGGTCCAGCTCGTACTCGGCGGCGGGCACCGAGAAGGTCATGCGCAGGAAGTTCTCGACGTAGCCGAGGTCGTTGCGCGGGTAGACGACCGGGTGGCCGATCGACTTCTTGTACGCGTACGCCGCGATCGTCGGCAGCTTGGCGAGCAGCCGGATCGTGGAGAGGTGGCGCTGCTTCTCGTCGAACGGGTTGTGGCTGTCCTGGTAGAACGTCGACAGCGCGCTGACCACGGAGGACAGCATCGCCATCGGGTGCGCGTCACGCGGGAAGCCGTCGTAGAAGCGCTTGACGTCCTCGTGGAGCAGGGTGTGCTGGGTGATCTCGCCCTTGAAGGCGTCCAGCTCGTCGCCCGACGGGAGCTCGCCGTTGATCAGCAGGAAGGCGGTCTCGAGGAAGGAGCTGCGCTCGGCGAGCTGCTCGATCGGGTAGCCCCGGTAGCGCAGGATGCCCTGCTCGCCGTCGAGGTAGGTGATCGCGGATTTGTAGGCGGCGGTGTTGCCGTAACCGGAGTCCAGGGTCACCAGCCCGGTCTGGGCGCGGAGCTTGCTGATATCGAAGCCCTTGTCGCCGACGGTGCTGCCGACCACCGGGTAGGTGTATTCGCCGTCCCCGTACCGCAGTACTACAGAGTTGTCGCTCACGTCATCCCTCACCGACGTTGTGCCTCTTCTTCGAGGTGCCCTGACTACCCCTACCTTCCCCCATTTGGACGATGCACGTGCACTCGGGGTCGGCCATAGGGCCTAAAGACGGCACTCAGTGCCGTCCAGCCTGGCCATACTGCCCCCTTCGCCCCGGTTGGTAAACCGATGAGAGACGAATCCCACCCCGGATCCGCGCCTCCCGGGCCTCTTCACGCGCAGGAATGGCCCTTTCGACCCTTCACAAAACCTCCCCGAGCGGACTCACCTCGCCAGCCGGTGATCGAGCGCCGTACACCTCCTGCCTGCGGAGACGGTCCGTACGGCCTGCCCGAGCGCCTTCCGCGAGCCCACGAGCACCACCAGCCTTTTTGCCCGGGTTACCGCGGTATAGAGCAGATTGCGCTGGAGCATCATCCAGGCACCCGTGGTGACGGGGATCACCACGGCCGGATACTCGCTGCCCTGCGAGCGGTGGATGGTCACGGCGTAGGCGTGGGCGAGCTCGTCGAGTTCGTCGAAGTCGTAGCCCACCTCCTCGTCCTCGTCGGTGCGTACGGTCAGCCGCTGCTCGACGACATCGAGCCCGGTGACGACGCCCACCGTCCCGTTGAAGACTCCGTTCTGCCCCTTTTCATAGTTATTGCGCACTTGGGTGACCTTGTCGCCGACGCGGAAGACCCGGCCGCCGAAGCGCTTCTCGGGCAGGTCGGGCCGGGCGGGTGTAATGGCCTGCTGGAGCAGCCCGTTGAGGGTGCCGGCGCCCGCCGGGCCGCGGTGCATCGGCGCCAGCACCTGGACGTCGCGGCGGGGGTCGAGCCCGAACTTGGCGGGGATGCGCCGGGCCGCCACGTCCACGGTGAGCCGGCCCGCCTCCTCGGTGTCCTCCTCGGCGAAGAGGAAGAAGTCCGTCATCCCCTGAGTGAGGGGATGCGCCCCGGAGTTGATGCGGTGTGCATTGGTGACCACGCCGGACTGCTGCGCCTGCCGGAAGATGCGCGTGAGCCGGACGGCGGGGACGGGGCCGCCGGGCGCCAGGAGGTCGCGCAGCACCTCCCCGGCGCCCACGGAGGGCAGTTGGTCCACATCGCCCACCAGGAGCAGGTGGGCCCCGGGGGCCACGGCCTTGACGAGCTTGTTGGCCAGCAGCAGGTCGAGCATGGAGGCCTCGTCCACGACGACCAGATCGGCGTCCAGGGGGCGGTCCTTGTCGTACGCCGCGTCCCCGCCGGGCTTGAGCTCCAGGAGGCGGTGGACGGTGGACGCCTCGGCGCCGGTCAGCTCGGAGAGCCGCTTCGCGGCCCTGCCGGTGGGCGCCGCGAGCACCACCTTCGCCCCCTTGGCCCGGGCCAGTTCGACCACGGACCGGACGGTGAAGGACTTGCCGCAGCCGGGCCCGCCGGTGAGGACCGCGACTTTGCTGGTGAGCGCGAGCCGGACCGCCTCCTGCTGCTCGGTGGCCAGCTGCGCGCCCGTGCGGCCCGCGAGCCAGGTGAGGGCCCGGTCCCAGTCGACGTCCCGGAAGGCGGCGAGCCGGTCGCCCTCGGCGCCCAGCAGCCGCTTCACCTGCCCGGCCAGGGACAGTTCGGCGCGGTGGAAGGGGACGAGGTAGACGGCGGTGACGGGCTGCCCGTCCTCCGGGCCGGGAACGCTCTCGCGGACGACGCCCGGACCCTCCTCGCCCTCCTGGGCTGCCAGTTCGGCGAGGCAGTCGATGACGAGGCCGGTGTCGACCTGGAGGAGCTTCACGGCGTCCGCGATCAGCCGCTCCTCGGGGAGGTAGCAGTGGCCCTGGTCGGTGGACTGGGAAAGGGCGTACTGCAGGCCGGCCTTGACCCGCTCGGGGCTGTCGTGCGGGATGCCGACGGCCTGGGCGATGCGGTCGGCGGTGAGGAAGCCGATGCCCCAGACGTCGGCCGCGAGGCGGTAGGGCTGGTTGCGGGTGACGGAGATGGAGGCGTCGCCGTACTTCTTGTAGATGCGCACGGCGATGGAGGTGGAGACGCCCACCCCCTGGAGGAAGACCATGACCTCCTTGATGGCCTTCTGCTCCTCCCAGGCGGCGCCGATCAGCTTCGTGCGCTTCGGGCCGAGGCCGGGGACCTCGATCAGGCGCTCCGGCTGCTGCTCGATGACGTCGAGGGTGTCCGTGCCGAAGTGCTCGGTGATGCGGTCGGCGATGCGCGGGCCGATGCCCTTGATCAGGCCGGAGCCCAGATAGCGGCGGATGCCCTGGACGGTGGCGGGCAGGACGGTGGTGTAGTTCTCCACGGTGAACTGCCGCCCGTACTGCGGGTGGGAGCCCCAGCGGCCCTCCAGGCGCAGCGACTCCCCCGGCTGCGCCCCGAGCAGCGAGCCGACCACCGTGAGGAGATCGCCGCTGCCCCGGCCGGTGTCGACGCGGGCGACCGTATAGCCGCTCTCCTCATTGGCGTAGGTGATCCGCTCCAGGACACCTTCGACCACTGCCATCTGGACCATGCACCGACGGTACCGCCGCGGTCTGACAGGTGTTCGGGCCTGTGGACAACTCCCCCGGGCCGCGCACGGCAGAGGGGCCCGGTCCGACGACCGGGCCCCTCGTATCCCCCCAAAACCGGCTTCCCCTGAATCCCCCCGGATCCCTCCCCGGGAAGCCCGATGACAAGTACGACCCACCCGGGCCGTAAAGGGTTGCAGCGCTTTCAAGGAGTTATCGTTCCGTTACCCCTTGTGCGATTTCAGGATCGGCGGCTACCACGGGTAAGCCGGAGCCGTACCGAGGGTAACGATTTCGGCGTCTCCCGGGCCGTCCCCCGCGACGGTGCGGCGCCGGGGCATGTCGCCGGCCTCCCCGGGGAACCCGTCCCCCATGAAGCTCGCCTTCTCCACCCTCGGAGTGCCCGGACTGCCCCTGTGGGAGGTGGTGCGGCTGGCCCGTGCGCACGGCTGGGACGGCGTGGAGCTGCGGGCGCACCCGGAGGAGCCCGTGCACCCCGGGTGCGGGGCGAAGGAGCGGGAGGCGGCGGTCGCGGAGTTCGCCGGGGCGGGCGTGGAGATCCTGGCGGTGGCCGGGTACGCACGGGTCGCCGCCGCCGGCGACGACGCGCCCGTGCTGCACGAGCTGTCCGGCCTGGTCCACCTGGCGGCCGACCTCGGCGCCCGCTATGTGCGGGTCTTCCCCGGCGGCGGCGACCTGCCCGCGGAGGAGGCCGACGCGACGGCTGCCCGGCGGCTGGGCACGGTGGCGCCCCTCGCCGCCGACCGGGGCGTCCACGTGCTGCTGGAGACGCACGACTCGCACCGCCGGGCCGCGGACGCCGCCCGGGTGCTCGGCCCCGTGGGGCACGCCAACATCGGCGCGCTGTGGGACGTCCTGCACACCTGGCTCGGCGGCGAGACCCCCGCCGAGAGCTTCCCCGTGCTCGCCCCGCACCTGGGCTACGTGCAGGTGAAGGACGTCGCTTCGGCCGAGGCGCTCGATCCGCTGCCGCTGGGCGCGGGGGCGCTGCCGCTCGGCGAGTGCGTCCGGGTGCTCACCGGGTCGGGCTGGGACGGCTGGCTGTGCTGGGAGTACGAGAAGCGCTGGTACCCGCAGGCGGCCGGTTTCGAGCAGCTGGCGGCGCCGGGGGCGGAGTACTTGCGCGGCCTGCTCGCCGCCGCCCCGCCAGGGCCGTGACGCCCACCCCGGACACCAGCAGCACCGCCGCGCCCCAGCGCAGCGGGCTCACCCCCTCGCCCAGCACGAGCGCCGCCGACGACATGCCGAAGACGGGCACCAGCAGGGTGAAGGGCGCGACCGCCGAGGCGTCGTAGGTGCGCAGCAGGAAGCCCCACGCGCCGAAGCCGAGGACGGTGGAGACCCAGGCGACGAAGAGGATCGCCCCGGCGCCGCTCCAGTCGAGCGACCGCAGCGCCGCGGCGTCCGCCTCCGGGCCCTCGAAGAGGAGCGAGAGCAGCAGGAGCGGCAGCACCGGCACGGTGCTCACCCACACCATGAAGCGCAGCGCGTCGGGCGGCGCGGCCTTGCGCGTGATCACGTTGGACACGCCCCACACGGCCGCGGCGGCCACGACGAGCGCGAAGCCGAGGAGCGTTCCGGAGGCGCCCTCGTCGACGGCGGCCACCGCGATGCCCGCCAGCGCCAGGGCCATGCCGAGGAGGCGGGTGCGGCCGAGCCGTTCGCCCAGTGCGGCGACGGCGAAGAGGGCCGTGAAGACCGCCTGCACCTGCAGGACGAGCGAGGAAAGGCCGGCCGGCATCCCCAGGTGCATGCCGGTGAACAGCAGGCCGAACTTGCCCACGCCGAGGACCAGTCCGACGGCCGCGATCCAGCGCCACCTGACCTGCGGCCGCCCGACCAGGAAGACGGCCGGGACGGCCGCGGCGAGGAAGCGCAGGGCGGAGAAGAGCAACGGCGGGAAGTGGTCGAGGCCGACGTCGATGACGACGAAGTTGACGCCCCAGACGGCGGCGACGAGAACGGCTAGGCAGAGGTGCAGGGGACGCATACGGGCCAGCCTCGCCGCCCGGACTCTGTAGCACCAGCACAGGTTCCTTCATGATGGGATTCAGCAACGCTGAAACGACGAGGGGGACTTCCGTGCTGGACCTGGCCCGCCTGCGGGCGCTGCACGCGGTGTCGGTGCACGGTTCGGTGAGCGCCGCGGCCGTGGCCCTGGGCTACACGCCGTCGGCCGTCTCGCAGGCCGTCACCAAGCTGGAGCGGGAGACGCGCACGACGCTGCTGGAGCGGCGCGGGCGCGGTGTGGCGCTGACCGACGAGGGGCGGCACCTGGCGGCCACCGCCCGGCAGTTGCTGGCCCTGGTCGAGCAGGCGGAGACGGAGCTGGAGGAGCGCCGGGGGCGGCCGGCGGGCCGGCTGGTCGTCGGGGCGTTCGCGTCGGCCGCGCGCGGCCTGATGCCCGCCGTGCTCGCCCGGCTCGGCAGCGACCACCCGGCGCTCGACGCCCGGCTGCTGGAGGTGGACCCGCACCTGTCGGCCGACCTGGTCTCCCAGGGGGTCATCGACCTCGCGGTCACGCACGACTGGGACATCGCCCCGCTGGCCGCCCCGGAGGGCCTGGAGCGGGCGGTGATCGGTGACGACCGGTGCGACGTGCTGGTGCCGGAGGGCCACCCGCTGGCCGGCCGCGAGGTGCTCGACCGGACGGACCTGCCGCACCACCGGTGGATCTGCCAGCCGCCGGGCGCCGTCTGCCACGACTGGCTCGTGCGGACGCTGCGCGCCACCGGGCACGAGCCGGACCTCGCCTACCAGGTCGCCGAGAACCACACCCACCTCGCCCTGGTCGCCGCGGGCCTGGGCATCACGCTGATGCCCCGCCTGGGGCGGGGCCCGCTGCCCGCGGGCGTGCGCGCCGTGCCGCTGGAGCCGGTGCCCGTGCGGCGGCTCTTCGCCCTGTGGCGCACGGGGGCGGCCCGCCGGCCCGCGATCACCGAGGCCGTCCGCGTGCTCCACGAGCAGTGGCCCCTGAGGACGTTCTGAACCACCGCCCGGAGGGCGTTCAGCAGCTGGTCAACCGGCTTGATCACATGCTTGCACCACTCGCTCGAATCGTATGATGCAGCCTCGGCGAGAGGGCTGCACACATGACGGTGGACACCAAGGAACGGCTGATCCGGGCGGCGGACACCGTGCTGCGGACGCAGGGGTACGCCAAGTCGAGCGCACGGACGATCGCCAAGGAGGCGGGGGTCAATTCGGCGCTGGTCTTCTATCACTTCGGGGGCGTCGACCCGTTGCTGTTCGCGGCGCTCGACCGCTCCTCCGCCGAGCGCATGGAGCTGCTCACCGAGGCGGTCGCGGACGCCCGCACCCTCGAGGACCTGGTGGACGCCGGCACGCGCGTGTACCGCAGCGACATCGAGGCCGGGCACCTGACGCTGTTCTCCGAGCTCGTCGCCGCCGCCGTCGCCAAGCCGGAGCTGCGCGCGGAGATCCGGGAGCGGGCCGAGCCGTGGATCGCCTTCGTCGAGCAGACCCTGGAGCGGGTCATCGGCGGGACGCCGCTCGCGCGCCTGACCCCGCCGCGCGACCTCGCCAACGCCGCGATCACCTTCTACCTCGGGGTCAACCTCTTCACCGTCCTGGACAGCGACCGCTCCCGTACGGAGTCGGTGTTCGCGATGGCCCGGCGGCTCGCGCCGCGCGCACGGCTGCTGACCCGGCGGCTGCCCGCGCTCGGCGTGAAGCGGCGCGCACGCGACTGACGCGCGCCGGGTGCGGGAACCGCTCCGGGGCGCCGTCCGTCCAAGGGCCGTGCTGCCGCCGTACCCGCAGAGCGGTGTCGGCCCGCGCCGCCGGCCGGTTGCTGACTCTCCCTCTCCGCCGCCTGCGGAAGGCAGCACGCCGTCGCCGGCGCGCCCCCCGCTCCACAGCGCCGGCGGCGGGTCC
>NZ_JBAMDC010000255.1:0-9688 GCF_036961605.1 Streptomyces sp. KLMMK | reverse complement strand
GACGGCCGCGAGCAGGTGCACGCCCTCGCCGCGGGGGCTCACGAGCTCCCACGCGACCACTCCGAGTACCCACAGCCCGGGGAGAGCGAACACCACCCCCCGCGGCCGGCGCACCGCTCTTGTCCGAATCATGCCGTTGGCCCCCCTAGCAGCAATGACGCCCTCGATTCTCGCGAGCGATCAGCGCTAAGTAACGACCTGGGCCTTCAATTCCACCCCATTGAGTGACATTCGGACACTCTTGAGTGAGGAAACGCGAGAGGGGCGCATCCGGTTCACCGGATGCGCCCCTCGTTTAGGCCGCAATCACCTGCGCTCTCCCCGGCTTCCTCCAGCTGCTTCCAGCTGTTTTCAGCCGCGACTTCTCGCCGCGCAGGCGGTCACGCCGCATCACGCAGCGTCACGCGCCGCGCAGCACCGCGCCCGTGCGCTCGACGGCCGCGGCCACGGCGGCGTCGCGCGCGCCGGTCGCCTCCTCGGCCGTCAGGGTGCGGTCGGCCGCGCGGAAGCGCAGCGCGTACGCGAGCGACTTCTTGCCCGCGCCGATCTGCTCGCCGGCGAAGACGTCGAACAGGCGCAGCGACTCGAGCAGCTCGCCCGCGCCGGACCGCAGCGCGGCCTCGACGTCGGCGGCCGCCACCGAGGCGTCCACGACGAGCGCGACGTCCTGCGTGGCCACCGGGAAGGAGGACACGTGCGGGGCCTCGACGGCACCGGCGCCGGCCTGCTGCAGGACATCGAGGTCGATCTCCATGGCGCAGGTGCGCTCCGGCAGGCCGAAGGCCTTCACGACGCGCGGGTGCAGCTCACCGGCGGAGCCGGCGAACACCTCGGCGCCCTCGACCACGGCGTAGAACGCGGCGCAGCGGCCCGGGTGGAACGGCGCCCGCTGGTCCTGACGGACGATCAGCTCGACGCCCGCCTCGCGCGCGACCGTACGGCCGGCCTCGACGGCGTCCGCCCAGCCGGCCGGACGGCCCTTGCCCCAGTAGCCGTCGAGCTCGCGAGCCCCGGCGAGGACGGCGGCCGCACGGCGCGGCTGCCGGGGCAGCGCGGCGTTCAGGCCGGCGATCTCCTCGTCGGTGGGACGGCGGTCGACGGGCAGCCGGACCGGGGTGGTCTCCTCGCCGGTGGGCAGGAAGACGAGACCGGTCTCGAAGAGGGCCAGGTCGTGCTCGCCACGGCTGTCGTTGCGGCGCAGGGCCGTGAACAGGCCCGGCAGCATCGTGGTGCGCAGCGCCGGCTCGGCCTCGGAGAGCGGGTTGACCAGGCGCACCGTGCTGCGGCGCGGGTCGTCGGCCTCCAGGCCCAGGTGGTCGAGCGCCCAGTCCCCGACGAAGGGGTAGTTGAGCACCTCGACGTAGCCCGCGCCGGCCAGCGCCCGGCCGACGCGGCGGTGCAGCCGCTGCCGGTGGGTCAGGCCACGGCCGGCGGGGGGCGCCGGCAGGGTGGCGGGCAGGTTCTCGTAGCCCTCGAGCCGGATGACCTCTTCGGCGAGGTCGTTCGGGTCGGTGAGGTCCGGGCGCCAGCTCGGGACGGTGACGATCAGCTCGTCCTGCCCGTAGACGTCGCAGCCGACCTCCTGGAGGTGGCGGACGACGGTCTCCCGGCCGTACTCGACACCTGCGACGCCGTCCGGGTGGTCGGCGCGCATGGCGATCGTGCGCGGACCGCTGGGGGCGGCGAACTCGGTCACGCCGGCCTCGGCGGTGCCGCCCGCGAGCAGCACGAGCAGGTCGACGGTGCGCTGGGCGGCCGCGGAGGCCGCCTGCGGGTCGACGCCGCGCTCGAAGCGCTTGGCCGCCTCGGAGGGCAGCTTGTGGCGCCGGACGGCGCGGGCGATGGCGACGGGGTCGAAGTGCGCCGCCTCGACGACGACCTCGGTGGTGCCCGAACCGGCGGCGTGGTCGCCGATCTCGGTCTCGGCGCCGCCCATGACGCCCGCGAGCCCGATCGGGCCGCGGTTGTCGGTGATGACCAGGTCCTCGGGGTCCAGGACGCGCTTGGTGCCGTCGAGGGTGGTCAGCTTCTCGCCGCGCTCGGCACGCCGGACGCCGATCGGGCCGTCGAGGCGCGAGCGGTCGTAGGCGTGCAGCGGCTGGCCGAGCTCCAGCATCACGTAGTTGGTGATGTCGACGGCCAGGGAGATCGGGCGCATGCCGGCCTTCTGCAGGCGGCGCTGGAGCCAGATCGGGGAGCGGGCCTCGGGGTCGAGACCGGTGACCGTGCGGGCCGTGAAGCGGTCGCAGCCGGCCGGGTCGGCGACCTTGACGGGGTAGCCGAAGGCGTTGGGCGCGGGCACGTCCAGCAGGGCCGGGTCGCGCAGCGGCAGGCCGTAGGCGGTGGCGGCCTCGCGGGCGATGCCGCGCATCGACAGGCAGTAGCCGCGGTCGGGGGTGACCGCGATGTCCAGCACCTCGTCGACGAGCTGGAGCAGCTCGATGGCGTCGGTGCCGGGCTCGTACTCCTGCGGCAGCACGATGATGCCGTGCGTGCCGTCGTCGCCCATGCCCAGCTCCTCGCCGGAGCAGATCATGCCGTGCGAGACCTTGCCGTAGGTCTTGCGGGCGGCGATGGCGAAGTCGCCGGGCAGGACGGCGCCGGGCAGCACGACGACGACCTTGTCGCCGACGGAGAAGTTGCGGGCGCCGCAGACGATCTCCTGCGGCTCACCGGTGCCGTTGGCCGTGCCGACGTCGACGGTGCAGAAGCGGATCGGCTTGCGGAAGCCCTCGAGCTCCTCGATGGTCAGGACCTTGCCGACGACCAGGGGGCCCTTCAGGCCGGCGCCGAGGCTCTCGACGCGCTCGACCTCGAGACCCGCGGCGATCAGCTTGGCCTGCACGTCGCGACCGGTCTCACCGGCCGGCAGGTCGACGTATTCCCGCAGCCAGGAAAGCGGGGCGCGCATCAGATCTCCATCCCGAACGGCCGGGTGAAGCGCACGTCACCTTCGACCATGTCTCGCATGTCCTCGACGTTGTGGCGGAACATCAGCAGTCGCTCGATGCCGAACCCGAAGGCGAAGCCGCTGTACTTCTCCGGGTCGATGCCCGCGGCGGTCAGCACGCGCGGGTTGACCATGCCGCAGCCGCCCAGCTCGATCCAGCCCTCGCTGGAGCAGGTGCGGCAGGGGCGCTCGGGGTTGCCGGCCGACTCGCCGCGGCAGACATAGCACTGCATGTCCAGCTCGGCGGAGGGCTCGGTGAAGGGGAAGTAGTTCGGGCGCAGACGCGTGGTCAGGCCCTCGCCGAACAGCGAGCGCACCATGTGCTCGATGGTGCCCTTGAGGTCGGCCATGGTCAGGCCCTCGTCGATGGCGAGGAGCTCGACCTGGGTGAAGACCGGCGTGTGCGTCGCGTCCAGCTCGTCCATGCGGTAGACGCGGCCGGGGCAGATCACGTAGACGGGCGGCTCGCGGTCGAGCATCGTGCGGACCTGCACCGGGGAGGTGTGGGTGCGCAGCACGACGCCGGACTCGGCCTCCTTGGCCTTCTTGCCCGGGGCCTGGACGAAGAGCGTGTCCTGCATGGCGCGGGCCGGGTGGTCCTGCGCGATGTTCAGCGCGTCGAAGTTGAACCACTCCGCCTCGACCTCGGGGCCCTCGGCGACCTCGTAGCCCATGGCCACGAAGACGTCCTCGATGCGCTCGCTGAGGGTCGTGATGGGGTGGCGGGCGCCGGCCGGCGTGCGGTCGTACGGCAGGGTGACGTCCACCGCCTCCTCGACCAGCACGCGGGCGTCGCGCTCCGCCTCCAGCTCGACCTGGCGGGCGGCGAACGCCTTGTTCACCGCGCCGCGGGCCATGCCCATGCGCTTGCCGGCCTCGGCCTTGGCGTGCGGCGGCAGGGCGCCGATCTCGCGGTTGGCGAGGGCGAGGGGCGAGCGGTCGCCGGCGTGCGCAGCCTTGACCTCGCGCAGGGCTTCGAGGTCGGCGGCCGCGGCGACGGCGGCGAGCGCCTCGTCCCGCATGCGCTCGATCTCTTCCGGTTTCAGTGCCTCGACCTCGACAGGGTCATACGACTTATTGGGTGCGGACATCTCTTCCCGTGCTTCCGGTGTGGCTGGCTTCGCTTCGCTGCGCGGCTTTGCCCGACAGATGGGTGCCAAGGTCGTGCCAAAGGTGCCAAAGGTCGAGTCTAAGGGGCGCAAGGGGGTCGGTGGGCCCGCGGGCCGCCCGCTCAGGCCTGTGAGAGAAAGGCCGGGGCGCCCACGGGCAGGGTAAATCGGAACCGGGCGCCACCGCTGGCGGCTCGCTCCACGGTGATCGTCCCGCCGTGGGCCTCGACGATGCCCTTGACGATGTAGAGGCCGAGGCCGGTGCCGCCGCGCTTGCTGCCCCGCCAGAAGCGGGTGAAGACGCGGCTCATCGACTCCTCCGGGATTCCGGGCCCCTCATCGCTCACGGTGACCGCCGTTCCCTCCGTGTCCTCCGCGCGTGCCTTCAGCAGCGCCGGCGCCACCTCTATCGTGACGCGTCCCTCGCCGTGGCGCACCGCGTTTTCCAGGAGGTTGCCGAGGACCTGGTCGACCTTGTCGGGATCGGCCCAGAGCTCGGGCAGCGGACCGGTGACCTTGACCTCGAAGCGGTCGGCGCGGTGGCCTGCCGTGGTGTACGCCTGTACGTGGCGGCGGACGGCGGCGACGACGTCGACGGGCTGGCGGCGCAGCTCCAGGCGGCCGGAGTCGATCCGGGAGATGTCGAGCAGCTCGGCGATCAGCCGGGTGACGCGGTCCGCGTCGGCGTCGACGGTCTCCAGCATCAGCCGCTTCTGGTCGTCGGTGAACCGCTCCCACTTGGCGAGCAGCGTGGCCGTGAAGCCCTTGACGGACGTCAGCGGCGAGCGCAGCTCGTGGGCGACGGTGGCGATCAGCTCGGCGTGGCTGCGCTCGGTGCGGCGGCGGGCGTCGGTGCCGCGCAGCTGGACGACCAGGCGGCGGACGGGCCCGGTGGGCCGCTCGCGGACATAGCGCGCGGAGACCAGGACCTCGCGGCCGCCGGGGAGCAGGAGATTCCGCTCGGGCTGGCCCACCCGGATGGCCAGCCCGCCGTAGGGGTCGGTGAGCGGCCACCAGCGGCGGCCGTCCAGGTCCTCCAGGGGGAGGGCGCTCTCCAGGGGGCGGCCGATCGCCTCGTCGGGCCGGACCGCGGTGATGCGGGAGGCGGCGGCGTTGAAGCAGGTGACGCGGCCGTTCTCATCGGCGACGACGAGGCCGTCCGGGAGGTCGTCGGGGTGCAGGCCGAGCCCGGTGAGCCCCTGTACGAGGGGGTCGTCCGGCTCGTGGGACCCGTGCGGCGCACGGGCCGCCGCCGGAGCGGCGTCGGCCACGCTTCCGGAAGTCCTGACGTTCATCATCCGCACCCCCTCCCGACTCCCCCGGGGGGCAACCCTACTAGCTGAAGGTCACGGAGCGGCACCCTCCGGGTGCACGCTGCGCACGGGCGGAGGCGTAGAGGCACACGGCGGCGGCGGTCGCGAGGTTCAGGCTCTCGGCCTTTCCGTGGATCGGCACGCGCACCACGGCGTCGGCGAGCGCCCGGGTCTCCTCGGGCAGGCCCCAGGCCTCGTTGCCGAAGACCCAGGCCGTGGGACCGCCCATGGTGCCCCGGTCCAGCTCGGCGTCCAGGTCGCGGTCGCCCGCGCCGTCGGCGGCGAGGATGCGGGCGCCGACGCCCTGCAGACCGCTGACCACCTGGTCGACGGGCACGCCCACGGCGACCGGCAGGTGGAAGAGGGAGCCGACGGAGGCCCGTACGGCCTTGGGGTTGTAGAGGTCCACGGAGGCGTCGGTGAGCACGACGGCGTCCGCGCCCGCGGCGTCCGCGCAGCGCAGGACCGTACCGGCGTTGCCGGGGTCGCGCACGTGGGCGAGGACGGCGACCAGCCGCGGCCGGCCGGCCAGGATCTCCTCGAAGGGCGTGTCCAGGAAGCGGCAGAGGCCGACGATGCCCTGCGGGGTGACGGTGTCGGACATCTCCGCGATGACCTCGTCCGTCGCGGTCAGCACGGGCACGCCGGCGGCGAGGGCGGCGGCGACGATGTCCGCGTGGCGCTCGGCGGCGTCCGGCGTCACATAGACCTCGATCAGGTGATCCACGGCCTCGCGGACGGACTGCGGCCCCTCGGCCAGGAAGCGGCGCTCCTTGGCGCGGAAGCTGCGCTTGGTCAGTCGGCGGGCCGCGACGACACGGGGAGATCGCAGGGAGGTCAGCTCGGGGGCCGCCATGGGCTCACTTTCGGTTGCTGGTGTGCGCGGTGCGGTGGGGTGACGGGACCGGCCGGGCCCGTCACGGCGGGTGCCGGGGGCCGGACGCGAACGGACCCGCAGGCCGTGGGCCTGCGGGTCCGCGTCGCTACAGCCTCGGGGCGCCGGTTCAGGCAGCGGCCTTCGGGGCGTTCACGTCGGCCGGCAGGGCCTTCTGGGCGACCTCGACGAGCGCGGCGAACGCGTTCATGTCGTTGACGGCCAGCTCGGCGAGGATCTTGCGGTCCACCTCGATGTTGGCGGCCTTCAGACCCTGGATGAGGCGGTTGTACGTCATGCCGTTCTGGCGGGCAGCGGCGTTGATGCGCTGGATCCACAGCTGACGGAAGTCGCCCTTGCGCTTCTTGCGGTCGTTGTAGTTGTAGACCAGGGAGTGGGTGACCTGCTCCTTGGCCTTGCGGTACAGGCGCGACCGCTGGCCGCGGTAACCGCTGGCCGCCTCGAGGATCGCCCGACGCTTCTTGTGCGCGTTGACTGCGCGCTTGACGCGTGCCACTTGTTAACTCCTTGTAGCGGGGCCGTGGTGGATTCTCACACGACCCGAAATCGATTGGGTCCCGGTGTGGACGTGCGGCCGAAGCCGGAACGTCACTTGCCGAGAAGCTTCTTGATCTTCTTGGCGTCGGCCGGGGCCATCTCGGCGTTGCCGGTGAGGCGACGCGTCAGGCGGGACGACTTGTGCTCGAGCAGGTGGCGCTTGCCGGCGCGCTCGCGCAGGACCTTGCCGGAGCCGGTGACCTTGAAGCGCTTCTTGGCACCGCTGTGCGTCTTGTTCTTCGGCATAGCGCCGTTCTCTCCTCGTCGTGGCACTCCCCGGCCGTATCAGGGCGTACGGGAGTGTCATCTGTTTCGGTGGTGTCCGGGGCGGATGCCCCGGGGGGTCATCCGGGGCGCGGGGCGCCCCCGGATCACGCCTCTGCGGGCTCCTCGGCGGCGTCCGCGGACGAGGCGCCGGAGCGCTCCGCCTTACGGGCGGCCTGTGCCTCGCGGGCTTCGGCCATCGCCTCGGTCTTCTTCTTGTGCGGACCGAGGACCATGATCATGTTTCGGCCGTCCTGCTTCGGGTTCGACTCGACGAAACCGAGGTCCTGGACGTCTTCCGCGAGACGCTGCAGCAGTCGGTAGCCGAGCTCCGGCCGGGACTGCTCGCGACCACGGAACATGATCGTGATCTTGACCTTGTCGCCCTGCTTGAGGAACCGGACGACGTGACCCTTCTTGGTGTCATAGTCGTGCGGGTCGATCTTCGGCCGGAGCTTCATCTCCTTGATGACCGTGTGCGCCTGGTTCTTGCGCGCCTCACGGGCCTTCATGGCCGACTCGTACTTGAACTTCCCGTAGTCCATGAGCTTGCAGACCGGCGGACGGGCGTTCGCCGCCACCTCGACGAGGTCGAGGTCGTACTCCTGCGCAAGCTCCAGTGCCTTGGCAAGCGGCACGATGCCGACCTGCTCGCCACTGGGACCGACAAGTCGCACCTCGGGGACTCGAATCCGGTCGTTGATGCGGGGCTCGGCGCTGATGGATCCTCCTCGGTAGCACCACGCGGCGGCCTGGCGGGCAGCCACGTAACGTCTTTTCGTAAGACCAACCGCGCCGGTGCAACAAAAATGCCCCGACGGGACACAGGCGGGGCTCCATAAAACCGGAACACCGCCACGGCATGCCGCGGGGCGCATCGGGCAGCTCCATCGTCCGTACGGAACGATGGGCGCCGCCTGACCGGAGACCTGCCGGCCTGAGGCCGGGCGAGGTGGGAGAACGGAGCTCCACTTGTGGGCCGGACACGGAAGCGTCCAGCCGGTCGATCCACAACTCTAGCAGCTGTGGAGCAGGCGTGCTAACCCGTGGCAAATCGATTCGGCACCGGCACGTATCGTGTCCGCCATGAGCGACGCGAACCCCGCCACCCCGGAGAACCAGGGCACCGAGCCGGCTGCGGCCCCCGATTTCGACACCATGACCCGTGACATCGCGGACGTCCCCGCGGTCGAGGTGATCACCACGGTCGCGGTGCACCTGATGAGCTCGGCGGCGGTCAACCTCGGCCTGGCCGAGGAGGGCGAGCGGCACAAGGACCTCGACGAGGCCCGCAAGCTGATCACCGCGCTCGCCGGGCTGGTGACCGCCGGCGCCACCGAGATCAGCAACTTCCACGCCGGACCGCTGCGCGACGGCCTGAAGTCCCTCCAGCTCGCCTTCCGCGAGGCGTCCGTCGTGGCGGACGAGCCCGGCCAGGGGCCCGGCGAGAAGTACACGGGCCCCGTCTTCGGCTGAGCCTCCCCCCGGCCTCCGGCGTTTCCGCGCCCCGGTCAGACCGTGCCCGCCGGGCCCGGCCGACCGGGGCGTTCCCCGCCTTCCCCGCCCTCGTCCCCGGCGTCGCGGTCCTCCCGCGGCTCGGGGCGTTCTTCCGTCGGGTGCGCGGCCGTCGTCGGCCCCTTCGGGTAGTGCGGGAGCGCCAGGTCGTCGGCCAGGTTGGCCGGACCCATCGGCGGATGCGTGACCCGGTGCGCGCCGGCCGCCAGCACGCCGCCGATCAGCGGCGCGATGATGAACAGCCACAGCTGCGAGAGCGCGCCCCCGCCCGCGAACAGCGCCGGGCCCAGGCTGCGCGCCGGGTTCACCGAGGTGCCCGTCAGCGGGATGCCCACCAGGTGGATCACCGCGAGGGCCAGGCCGATGGGCAGGCCGTCGAAGCCCACCAGCGCGATCTTGTGGGTCACCGAGAGCACGACGAAGACCAGCAGGAAGGTCAGGACGACCTCCGCGAGGAACGCGCCGCCGGTGTTCAGGTGCACGGCCGAGCGGCTGCCCCAGCCGTTGCTGCCGAACGCGCCGTGCGTCTTCAGCCCCGGCACCTGCTTGGCCAGCAGGAACAGCAGCGCGGCGCCCACGATGCCGCCGAGCAGCTGCGCCACCCAGTACTCGATCGCCGTGCGCGGGGCGATGCGGCCCTCCAGCAGCATGCCCAGCGTCACCGCCGGATTGACGTGGCAGCCCGAGACCGGACCCAGTGCGTAGCAGAGGGCCAGCAGGGTGAAGCCGAACGCCAGGGCGATGCCGAGGACCCCGATGTAGTCGGCCGCGAGGACCGCGGAGCCGACGGCGAAGAAGACCAGCAGCAGAGTGCCGAGGAACTCGGCGGCGACGGTTCTCGTCTCCACGGAGTCGAGACTTGCGGCCCCCAGCTTCACGTCCATGGCGTCCTCCAGGGATCTCGTGGACCTCTTCGCATTGTCGGTCGATCCACGACGGGGCGCCTGTCGGCTGGAACGCGGCTAGCGGGTGAAGAGCGGCTCCCCGGGGACGGAGGCGCCGGCGGGCAGCAGGGCCAGGTCGAGGCCGCGGACGAGCCGGGCCCGCAGGACCTCGTCGGAGGCCAGCGCCTCCGCCACGCGCTGCACCGCGGCGGAGACCTCGG
>NZ_JBAMDC010000254.1:0-9693 GCF_036961605.1 Streptomyces sp. KLMMK | reverse complement strand
GCTCGGCGGCTATCGCCCGGGCGTTGGCCTCGTACCGCAGGGGCACGGGCGCACCGTCGAGGTTCCCGACGACCAGCGCGTGCCGGGCCGCCAGGTCCTTGCGCTGGGCCTCGGTGAGACCGGCGAAGAACGCGGCGACCGTACGCGGTGCCGCCGTCGCCGGGTCCGGCAGCTCGCGGTGGAGGGAGCGGTCCGCACGCCAGGCCTCGGCGCCGGCGGGCGGGCCGGTGACCACGGCCTGCTCGTCGCTGACGGCCCAGCCGGCCGTGCCGGCCACGACCGCGGCGGCCAGAGCTGCGGCGACCAGCGTGCGCTTGAAGCGGCCCATGACTGTCTCTCCCTCGTCCCCGTTGCGTGACAGAGGGAAAGCTAGAAAGAGGGTGTCCGAACCTGCGTCACCCCAGGGAGCCAACCCTGGGGTGATACCTCAGTAGGGGGTCGGCGAGGGGGCGTCACTCCCTCGCCGAGCCCTTGGAATCCCCGGAATCAGGCGTGCTCGGAGCCCTTGGAGCCCTCGGAGCTCTCGCAGTCTTCGTAGTCCTCGGAGTCGAAGCCCGGTGCGACCACGCACGTCACCAGCACCGGCTCGTCCCCCGCGGGCCCGGCCGACTGCCACACGCCGCCGGGCACCAGGAACTGCGGTTGCTCGCCCCGCTCGACGCCGGGTCCGACGACCACTTCGGCGGCCCCCTTCCCGTCGGGCGTATCGCCGGAGCCGCCGAGCCGCATCCGCAGCGGGCCGCCGCGGTGCCACAGCCACACCTCGTCGGAGCGCACGCGGTGCCAGCGCGAGACCTCGCCGGGGTGGAGGAGATAGTAGATCCCGGTGGCGAACGCCCGTGGCCCGCCGTAGCCGTCGGGGACCGCCTCGCGCGAGGTCCTCCACGTCTCGCGGAACCACCCTCCCTCGACGTGCGGTTGGAGACCGAGGAGCTCGACCAGTTCCGAAGTGCCGGAAGTCCTGTCAGCCATGGGGTCATTCTCGCGCGGACTCGGCCTCGACGCTGTCCGAGGCTATGACCAAAGCCGTACCGATGACGGCGAGGACGATGCTCGCGTACATCTCGTAGCCGTCGAGGAATCCGAGGTAACGCACGACCACCCAGTAGTGGAACCAGCCGGTGAGTCCGTGGACGACGCCGCCCAGCCCCTGCAGGACGAGGATGACGCCGACGCCTTCGAGCAGCTTCTTCATGCCCGCCATGCTCCTGCCGCCGCCCCGCCGCGGTCATCGCCCGGAAGGCTGCGCGGCCCCGACCGAAGTAGCCGCCCGCAGGCCCCCGGATCAACCAAGGTCCCGTCTCGTGCAACTTTGGTATCGGCCCTCCGTCCCACGCCTCCGGTCCGCCCGCCGCATCGGTAAATTGGCTGCTCATGGACGTGAAGACCGAGGAGACGGCGGAGGTGCGGCACCGCACGGCGCGCAGTGTGCGCGACTGGGCGGTCGACATCCTCTGCATCGCCCTCGCGGCCGTGATCGGGATACTGGCCGCCGAGGCGCTGCGCAAGGATCCGGACGCCGCGCCCGCGCTCCTCTTCTTCGACCAGATCGTGGGCGCCCTGGCCTGCGTCGCGCTGTGGATGCGCCGCCGGTGGCCGGTGCCGCTCGCCGTGGTCCTGGTGGTGGTGAGCACGCCCGTGCCGCCCGCCGCGGGGGCCATGCTGGTGGCGGTGTTCACGGTCGCCGTGCACCGGCCGTTCCGGACGGCGGCCGCCGTGGGAGGGCTCGCCCTGATCAGCGAGCCGCTGCAGGCGGCGATCCGCCCCGACCCGGACCTGCCGTTCCCCGCCGCGACGGCCACGGGCCTGCTGCTGGTCCTCACCGTCATCGGCTGGGGCATGTTCGTCCGCTCCCGGCGCCAGCTGGTCCTGTCGCTGCGCGAGCGCGCCCTGCGGGCCGAGGCGGAGGCGCAGTTGCGGGCGGAGCAGGCGCAGCGCCTGGCCCGGGAGCGCATCGCCCGGGAGATGCACGACGTCCTCGCGCACCGGCTGTCGCTGCTGTGCGTGCACGCGGGGGCGCTGGAGTTCCGTCCGGACGCCCCGCCCGAGCAGGTGGCCCGGGCCGCCGGGGTGATCCGTGACAGTGCGCATCAGGCCCTGGAGGATCTGCGCGAGGTGATCGGGGTGCTGCGCGCCCCCGGCGCGGAGGGCGGAGGGGACCGCCCGCAGCCCACCCTGGCGGCGCTGGAGGAGCTGGTGGAGGAGTCCCGGCAGGCGGGCACGGAGGTGGTGCTCGAACAGCGGGTGGCCGATGCCCGGTCGGTTCCGGAGGGCACGGGCCGCACGGTGTACCGGATCGTGCAGGAGGCGCTGACCAACGCCCGTAAGCACGCGGGAGGGGCGGCGGTGAGGGTCACGGTCGAGGGCTCCCCGGAGGCGGGGCTGACGGTCGAGGTCACCAATCCGCCGGGGGACGGAAGCGGAGCATCCGTGCCCGGTTCCGGGCAGGGTCTCATCGGGCTGGCCGAGCGCGCCGCCCTCGCCGGCGGGCGGCTCTCGCACGGATCCACACCCGACGGCGGCTTCCGCGTCGACGGCTGGCTACCGTGGCGGCCATGAACGCCCCGCAGCCGCCGCACGGCCCCGAATCCCCGCACTCCTCCCGGGCCGAGGCCCCGCAGTCCCCGCAGGCCCGGCCGATCCGGGTCCTGCTCGTGGACGACGACCCCCTGGTGCGGGCCGGTCTGTCGTTCATGCTGGGCGGCCTGCCCGACATCCTCATCGTCGGAGAGGCCGCCGACGGCTCGGAGGTCACCGCCCTCGTCGACCGGCACGCGCCCGACGTGGTGCTGATGGACATCCGCATGCCGTCTGTCGACGGCCTGGCCGCCACGGAGGAGCTGCGCCGCCGCGAAGGCGCCCCGGAGGTCGTCGTCCTGACGACCTTCCACGCCGACGAGCAGGTGCTGCGGGCCCTGCGCGCCGGAGCCGCGGGCTTCGTCCTCAAGGACACCCCGCCGGCGGAGATCGTCGCGGCCGTGCGCAAGGTCGCCGCCGGCGAGCCGGTCCTCTCCCCCGCCGTCACGCAGCAGCTGATCACCCGGGTCAGGGAGCGGGAGCGGGACACCCGCGGCGACCGGGCCCGGACGCTGCTGGCCGCGCTCAACGACCGGGAGCGGGAGGTCGCGGCCGGCGTCGGGCGCGGGCAGTCGAACGCGGAGATCGCCGACGCGCTCTTCATGAGCGTGGCGACGGTCAAGACGCATGTCTCGCGCATCCTCACCAAGCTGGACCTCAACAACCGGGTGCAGATCGCCCTGCTCGTCCACGACGCGGACGGACCCGGCGCGGAAGCCTGAGGCACGCCCGGCACGGAGCCCTTCCGTCCTGAACCGGCCCCGGACGGGCCCGGCGTCCGCCGCGGACCGGTCCCGGGGCCACCCCGGCGGAGAGCCCTGTGAGCAGCTCCCCGAACGGACCGGACCGGCGCTTTCCGTAAACCGCTCCGCTACCGGGACGCGACCGCCGGTCACCCTGGCGCGCCCGTAGGGCGGTGTTGCGCAACCGCGTACGAAACTACATGCGGCCGACGTACGGCTGTTACAAAACAGCGGGGAAACAGCAGGTTGCGGGTCATAGGATCGAACTCATGATCCATGGGCGATTAGTTCTAATCGCCCCTTTGCTTTTCTACCCGCGCATCACGCGCAGGAGAGTGGGGGGAAACCTGTGCCTGGGCACATACCGCGCCGACGCGTACTCCAGGTCGCGGGCGGCGGCATCGTCGTCGGAGCCGGCGCGGTGGGTGCCTGGCAGTGGCTGTCCCCGGAGGCGAAGAAGAAGGCCGCGCAGGACGGCGCCCCGGTGCGCCCCGCGAAGGCCACGACGTCCGAGTCGTTCGTCCACGTCATCGCCCACCCCGACGACTCCCTCTACTTCATGAACCCGGAGCTGGAGCGGTCGATCCTCGGCGGCGGCCCCTCCGTGACGGTCTGTCTCACCGGCGGCGAGTCCGACGGCCGCAACCAGCTGTCGGGCGCCCGCGGCTACAAGCGGCTGCCCGAGAAGCGGGGCGAGTTCGTCCGCGCCCGGCTCAACGGCTTCCGCGAGGCGACGGCCCAGATGGCCACCGGCGACTGGCTCAGCCCCTGGACCGTGGAGGCCCTGTCCCTCCTGCCGGGCATCCAGGTCGAGCTGCACACCCTGCGCGCGGCCCCCCAGATCCAGCTGATCTTCCTGGAGCTGGTCGAGGCCCGCACCCTGCGCAACCCGCGCAAGGAGAGCCTGCGCGGCCTGTGGCTCGGGGCGACCCCGCAGCTGACGACGCTCCTGCCGGCCGGCAGCCCGGTCAGGAGCACCTTCCAGTACGGCCGCAAGCAGCTCATCGACACCCTCGTCGCGATCTTCGAGCGCTACCAGCCGACCGTCGTCCGCACCCTGGACCCGAACCCCACGCACCTGCCGAAGCCGCCGGAGTTCCCGAACACCCCGCCCGTCCTGCGCGGCATAGCCAAGTACGACCACCAGGACCACACGACGTCCGCGTTCTTCGCCCAGGCCGCACTCGCCGAGTACTGGGGCCGCAAGCACGCCCGCCCCACGGCCGTGGACAGCTACGTCGGCTACGAGGTCACCCACCTCCCCAGCAACCTCGACAAGGCCACCACCGACCACAAGCTCAAGTTCCTCGACACCTACGGCTGGGCCGACGGCAAGGACTGCGGCGACACCGCGGGCTGCGGCGACCGCAAGGTGGGCCGCACCTCCGGGACGAAGTACCACGGCTGGTCGAGCAACTGCCGCCACCGCGCGCCCGGCACGATGCGCTGGGTGCAGCCGCTGCCCGACGGCCGCCTCGCCGCGTTCGCGGTCCTCGACGGCGCGGCGCAGTGCTGGACCGAGGCCAAGGCCGGCAGCGGTATCTGGTCCACCCCCACCTCCCTCGGCGGCTCGATGCTGGAGGGCCAGGTGCAGGCGCTGCGTCACTCCGACGGCACCCTGCAGCTGTTCTCCATACGCACGGTGCTGCCCGCCAAGGACACGCCGCACCGGCGCGAGGTCGTCACCGCGCTGCAGAGCGGCGACGGCTCCGGCGGCACCCCGGCGTTCGGCCCCTGGGAGTCGCTGGGCTCGCCCGAGCAGGACCCCGCGCGCTCGATGGAGATGGGCTACCCGGTCGCCGTGGCCGGCACCGACGGTACGGTCCACGTCTTCGTCCGCACCTTCGACGGCGGGGTGAGCCGGCGCAGCGGCGCCGGCGGCAAGGACTTCTCCGAGTGGGAGACGCTTGCTTTCGACGGCCCCCCGCCGAGGATCGAGGACGGGCTCGACGCGGCCCTCGACGGCCAGGGCCGGATCCATCTCGTCGCCGCCGACACGAAGACCGTGCACCACTGGATGTCGCAGGACCCCGGCGGCCCGCTGCAGCCGGCCGGGCCGACGAAGCTCCCCGCCGTCACCGGCCCGCTGAGCCTCACCCCCCTCGCGGGTGGCGGCATGCGCATGGCCGTGCGTCAGCCGAACACCTCCCGGGTGCTCGTCGTCGACCGGCTCGGCGACGACAAGGGCTGGCGCGTCTCGGCCCAGTGCGACCCGCTCAGCGGCCACGGCCGCGTCGCCGTCGGACAGGCCGGGAACACCACCGTGCTCACCGACCACGACGGCAAGGGCCGCGTGCGGCTGTCCGCCGGGTCCGGCCGCCCGGGCCCGTGGGGCAAGGACGGCATTCCGTTCCGGGGCGTCCCCGGCGTCGCGCTCGACGCCAAGGGCAACGCGGTCGCGGTCGTCGTCATGGGCCTGGACAACAAGCTGAGCAGCGCGCGGCTGCACGGCTCGGGCAAGGGCGCGTTCACGGACTGGATCGCCCACGACGGGAAGGCGCGGACGAACGTCCAGTCGTAGGACGCCGTACGGGGGCGGGGCGCCCAGCACCGGCGCCCCCGGCCGCGCGACGGGGCGTCGCACGACGGCCCGCCGCGCGACGCCCCGCGCCTATCGCGCGATGTCCTCGGCGAGGACCCGTTCGACGTTCCGCTCGGCCAGCGCCGTGATGGTCACGAACGGGTTCACCCCGGTCGAGCCCGGGATCAGCGCCCCGTCGTTCACGTACAGGTGCCGGTACCCGGCGACCCGCCCGTAGGCGTCGGTGGCCCGGCCCAGGACGCAGCCGCCGAGCGGGTGGTAGCAGAAGTCGTCCCCGAAGGCCCGGGGCCGCGGGCCGAAGAGGTCGTAGCGGTAGTCGGTGCCGTTCGCCTTGTTCATCCGGTCGAAGAAGGACTTCGCCGCGGCGACGGCGGGGGCGTTCTGCTCCCGCTCCCAGCGCAGCCGTACGCGGTCCGTGGCGCGGTCGTGGACGAACGTGCCGCGCTCGGGGTTCCTGGTGACGGCCAGGTACATGCTGATCCCGGTCTCGAAGCCCGCGGGCAGCGGGGCGACGTCGGCGAAAACGGGCGCGGCAGGGTCGTCCCAGTCGTCGATGCACGTGGCGGCGATGGCCGACTGGCGGGCGCCCGTGGGGTGCAGCAGCGTGTTGGCGCGGCCGGCCATGACGTTGCCGTTCGGCCCCCAGCCCGCGCCGACCTCCGCGCCGAGGTCCGGCAGGGTGCCGGTGTCGCGGGCCCGGACGAGCAGCTCCGTGGAGCCGAGGCTGCCGGCGCCGAGGAAGAGGTAGCGGCAGCCGATCTCCTTGGGTGCGAGCCGCCGCCCCTCCGCGTCGATGGGCTCGGCGGTCAGGACGTACGTGCCGTCCTTCTCGCAGCGGATCTTCGTGACGCGGTGCAGGGTCTCGATGGTGACCTTGCCGGTGCCGAGGGCGGCGGCGAGGTAGGTCTTGTCCAGGCTCTGCTTGCCGTGGTTGTTGCCGTACATGGCCTCGGCGGCCAGCGCGGACTTCGGCGCCTCGCCGGCCGCCTCGCGCCGCATGTGGGCGAAGTCGTAGACGTTGGGGACGAACCTCGTCCTCATCCCCGCCTTCGCGGCCGCCTCGCGCGCGACCCGGGCGAAGCGGTACCACTCCGTCCGCTCGAACCAGTCCGCGGCGACCTCGTTCGCCCGGAGCATCGCGAGGGCGCGCGGGAAGTGACGGCCGTACATCTCGCCGGCGTCGACCTGCGGGAGCACTTCCCCGAAGTAGGAACGCCGGGGCGTCGCGGCGATGCCGCCGTTGACGAGCGAGCCGCCGCCCACCCCGCGCCCCACGTACACGCCCATCTGCCCGAGGTTCACGCGGTCGAGGACGCCCGCGTACGGCTGGACCGGGCGGTTGACGACATCGAGCCACAAGAAGGAGGCGATCGGCGCCTCGGTGCGGTTCTTGAACCAGGTGGAGCGCCGGTCGGGGTCGAGCATCCCGCAGAAGACCTTGCCGTCCGGCCCGGGCCGGTTCCACAGCTGTCCCATCTCCAGCATCAGCGTGCCGACGCCGGCCTCCCCCAGCCGCAGCGCGGTGACGGCCGCCCCGTAGCCGGTGCCGACCACCACGGCCGGCACGAAGGTGCCGCTTGCCACCGGGCCCGCGGCGGACGCCCGCGGCCCGGTCGCAGCCGTGATCGTCGTCGCCCCCGCGAGGGAGGCGGCGCCGAAGGCGGCCAGGCCCAGCAGACGGCGGCGCGACAGGGGGGCACTTCCGGCCCCGGTGGCGTGATCCGGTCTCTTCGACACCCGACTCAAGGTAGCAGCGAGTCACTGGGCGACTACAGAGCGCCCGTGATCGTGATGCGGTGAAATGGGGTGGCGGCAGGGCGCACGGCGCGTGTTGGATGCCTGTCGTGATCTCTGCCGACTCTTCCGGACACCCCTCCGACTCCCTCTCCGACTCCCCCTCCGCCGGGCTGCTCGACCGGCTGGAGGACTATTACGACAGCGTGCCGCGCAGCGCCGCCCGGGCCGAGGACTTCGGCCCGCTCACCTTGTTCGTCCGCGAGGGCGACGGCTGGCCGTACTACGCCCGCCCCTCCCGGGGCCCGGCGGGCGCCGGGCCGGTGAGCGCCGCCGACGTGCTGCGGGTGAGGGCCCGCCAGCGCGAACTCGGCCTCCCCGAGAGCTTCGAGTGGGTGGCCGAGACGACGCCCGCGCTGCGGGCGGCCGTCGAGGAGGCGGGCCTGACCGTGCACGCGCACCCCCTGATGGTGCTCGAACCGGGCAGCACGACGGCCACGGCGGCGCCCCCCGAGGGCCTGGCCGTGCGGCTGCTCGGCCCGGACGACCCGGCGCTGCCGAGCGCGGTGGCCGTCGGCCCGCTCGCCTTCGGCCAGCTCGGCACCGCGGTGGGCACCACGGGCACCGAGGAACTGGCCGCGGCGGAGCGGGCCACCGTCCAGGACGGCGCGGCGGACCGTCTGGCGGCGCGCATCCGCGCGGGCCTGACGGTGATGGCCGCGGCCGTCCGCGGAGACACTGCCCTGTGTTCGGGCATGCACCAGCCGGTCGGCGCGGTCACCGAGCTCGTCGGCATCGGGACGCTGCCGGCCCTGCGCCGGCAGGGCCTGGGCCTCGCGGTCACCGCGGCCCTCGTCGCCGACGCGCGGTCGCGGGGCGCCGAGACCGTCTTCCTGTCCGCCGGCGACGACGACGTGGCCCGGATCTACGCCCGGGCCGGCTTCCGCCGCGCGGGCACAGCCCTGATCGCCGAGCCCGCCGAGCCGGAGGCGTCGCGGGCCTGACCGGCCCGGCGAACCCGGCCCCGGCCCCGGGCCGGCTCGCCACAACCGGCCCCGCTCGCCGGGTGGCAACGCCACGGAGATGCGGGCCCCGGAGCCCCGCACCGCGTCCACGCCGGCGCGGAAGTGGCGGCCCGGCGATGCGAGTTCCCCGGTTGCACGCGGAAGTGCCTCAGCAAGGGGTTGTGCGCCAGCCACAATTGGCAGCGCAATGCAGGCCGCGGCCCGACTCCGCTACCGGACCGGCGAGAGGCCAGGCCGGCGGATCGAACGAGCGCGGCGAGAAGCAGTGCCGGACTTGCCTCGCCTGGCAGTGCGCGCCGCCCCGCACGGCGACTATTCATACCCTTTGCGGTATTACTTCTGTTATGTCACGAAGCTTTGACGAACTGGTGGCCGAGGCCGAGGCCGCCCCCGTGGCCGGCTGGGACTTCTCCTGGCTGGACGGCCGGGCCACCGAGGAGCGCCCCTCCTGGGGCTACCAGCGCACCATGAGCGAGCGCCTGGCCCTCGCGGACGCGGCCCTCGACATCCAGACGGGCGGCGGGGAGGTCCTCGCCGGCGCGCGGAAGCTGCCCCGCACGATGGTGGCCACGGAGTCCTGGCCGCCCAACGTCGCCAAGGCGACGAGGCTGCTGCACCCCCTCGGGGCGGTCGTGGTCGCCGACGCCGACGAGCCTCCCCTGCCCTTCGCCGGCGAGGCGTTCGACCTCGTGACCAGCCGTCACCCGGCGACCGTGTGGTGGGAGGAGATCGCCCGGGTGCTGCGGCCGGGCGGCACGTACCTGGCGCAGCACGTGGGCCCGGCCAGCGTCTTCGAGCTGGTCGAGTACTTCCTGGGCCCGCAGCCGGAGGAGGTGCGGCGCAAGCGCCACCCCGACGACGAGCGGCGGGAGGCGGAGGCCGCGGGGCTCGGCGTCGTCGACCTGCGCGCCGAGACCCTGCGGATGGAGTTCCGCGACGTCGGTGCGGTGATCTACTTCCTGCGGAAGGTGATCTGGATGGTCCCCGGCTTCACCGTCGACCAGTACCGCGACCGGTTGCGCGAGCTGCACGAACGCATCACGGCCGAAGGCCCCTTCGTCGCCCACTCGGC
>NZ_JBAMDC010000253.1:0-9716 GCF_036961605.1 Streptomyces sp. KLMMK | reverse complement strand
CAGCGCCGCCGCGGTCCTCGCCGCCGTCTCGTCCTCGTCCATGAGATGGACGGTCACGCCGTGGCGGCTCACCGCGAGCCCCACGGACGTGCCGATCAGTCCGGTGCCGACTACTGCCATCGTGCGAATCACGGGTTCACGCCCTCTTTCGGATGGAGCCGGTGAAGCCCTGTCCGGCGCGGTGCCGCGCCCGGGCTACGGGGTGGCCGGCAGAGCGATGGACTGCGGGTGCCGGAAGACGTTCCCCGGGTCGTACGCGGCTTTGACCCGCTGCAGCCGCGGGTAGTTGGCGCCGTAGTAGAGCGTCTGCCACGGCACTCCGGACCGGTTGTGCGCGGGGTCGGTGATGTCGGTGTCCGCGTAGTTGATGTAACAGCCGTCCGTGGCCGGGCCCGGGACGGGGTAGCCGCCGGTCGCGGCGAAGACCTCCGCGTAGGACTCGCGGGTCCAGCGCACGTTCGCGTCGTCGTCGGCCCGGTCCGCCCACATCGACTGGAACAGGGCCTTGAAGACGGAGTCGCGCTGGACGGAGGCGGTGTCCCCCGGCCGCGCCGCGTTGATCCGCCCGCCGAAGGACAGCAGCGAGACCATCGAGCCCGGGTTGCGCAGGTCGGTCCGGGTCAGGTGCCGGCGGACGGCGGCGATCTGCCCGTCGGTGAAGCCCTTGCGCATGTACGCGGACTTGTGCGCGCCGCGCAGGGTGGGGTTGACGAGCGCCGCGTTGTTCGTGCCGAGGAATTTCGTGGCGGTCAGCCACGGCAGCCGGCGCGGGTGGAAGAGGTCCGGCATCGGGGGGTTCTCCCCCACCGGGGCGGTCATCGGCCGCGCCGCCCCCTTGCCCAGGGAAGCGGTGACCGAGGCCACGTAGTCGTGCAGCAGCCGCTCGGCGTCCGGCACGCCCGCGTCCATCTGGGTCAGCAGGCTGACGGTGCCGTTGGCCTGGTGGCACAGGGTCAGGAAGCTGCACAGGGAGGCGTAGGGCGAATCGGCACGCGCGTTCTTCTCGTGCCACGCGCCGTAGTTGCGCACCAGGCCGGTGAAGGCCTTCTCGTCCAGCGCGCTCCACGGCAGGGCCAGGGCGCTGACCAGCACCTCCTTCGGCGGGTGGATGAGCTGGCCGGCCGGGTCGGCGCCCCGGGCGCCGGGCGAGCGGAACCAGTAGCGGGTGATGACGCCGAAGTTGCCGCCGCCCGCCCCGGTGTGCGCCCACCACAGGTCCCGGTGCGGGTCGCCCTCCTCGCGCGTGGCGACGACGGCGCGCGCCCTGCCGTCGGCGCCCACGACGACCACCTCGACGGCGTACAGGTGGTCCACCGTGAGCCCGTGCTGGCGCGAGAGCATGCCGTAGCCGCCGCCGCTGACGTGCCCGCCGACGCCGACCGAGTGGCACCGGCCGCCGGGAATGGTCACGCCCCAGCCCTTGTAGAGCGCCTCGTAGACGTCGAGGAGGGTCGCCCCGGCCTCGACGCAGAACGCCTTGCGCCCGGCGTCGTAGGAGACGCCGTTCATCGGCGTCATGTCGATGACCGTCTGCACCTGCGGGTTGAAGACGAAGTCGGCGTAGCAGTGCCCGCCGCCGCGCACGGAGATCCGCTTCCCGCCGTCGACGGCGTCCTGCACGGCGCGGACGGCGTGCTCGGTGGTGGCGACGAGCCGCACCGTCTCCGGCCGGCCCACCCAGCGGGCGTTGTTGCCCACGACGAGGTCGCCGTAGCGGGGGTCGCCGGGGCCGACCGTCACGGCCGGGAAACCGGACCCGCCCGCGGGACTCCCGGCGGGAGCGGCGACAGCGGCAGCGGCGGGGCGGGCGGCGAGTGCGCCGGCGGTGCCCGCCGCGGCCGCCACGGTCCCGGCGAGGAGGGACCTTCTGCTCGGGCCGGTCATACGGTCCTCCTCCCGTCGGGCAGCCACTCGGGCCGGGAGGAGCCGCGCGGCACGAGGACGTGCCGGTAGCCTCCGGGCGTGGCCGACATCCGGACCTGGTCCGTGACGCCCTGGTAGGCGCCGAGCGGGGTGTCGGCGGTGAAGGTCTCGGGGTCGAGGTAGAGGTGGCGGGGGCTCGACCCGGCGACCTGGTGGGCGTAGTCCCGGTCGAAGACGCCCAGGCTCAGGATCCACAGGGCGGCCCGGACGAGCGAGACGTGGACGCGGTAGCTGCCGCCCTCCTGCGCGCGGCGGTTGAGCGCCTCGACGACGCCCACGGTGGTAAGCCAGGAGGTGATGTAGTCGTTGACGACCTGGACGGGCGGCAGCTGGGGGCGCTCGCCGTCGCCTTCGAGGTTCATGATGCCGACGAGGCTCCCGGCCGTCTGGTCGAAGCCGATCCGGCCCGCCCACGGCCCCGTGCGCCCGGCCAGGGAGTTCGTCGCGTGGACGATGCCGGGGCGCGCCGCCGCGGCCTCCTCCTCGGACAGGCCGATGCGCTCGAGGTAGCCGGGGCGGCGGTTGGCGTAGAAGACGTCCGCGTCGCGCAGGAGGGTCCGCAGGCGCCCGGAGCCCCCGGCGGCGTACGGGTCGAGGTAGGTCGAGCGGACGCCGACGTTGGCGCTGATGTAGCTGCGCTCGTGCTCCAGCTCGTCCGGCCGCCACAGGTTCAGCACGTCGGCCCCGTGCAGGGCGAGGGCCCGGCCGACGCCCGCGCCGGCGATGACGTGGCCCATGCCGAGGGCGCGGATGCCGGAGAGCGGCTGGGCCGCACCCGGCGGCAGGGGCTCGGGGTCGCTGTCGCCGATCTTCTCGATCTCGATGAGCGGGGCGTCGGCGAGGACGTCGCGGTACTGCGGCTCGGCCAGGAACTCACGGGTCTCGCGCAGCATCGCCATGACGATGCCGGCGTCGTTGCCGGCCTCCTCCAGCTCGCGGGCATCGCGGGCGGCGACGGCGGCGGCCACCGCGTCGGCGTCGTCCGGGACCCCCAGGAACCGCTGCGCCTCGACCTTGATCTTGGGGTACATGTTCTGGGGCATCATCCAGCGGCCGTCGCGGCTGCGGTAGAAGGCCCAGCCCAGGGCGTTGCTGGGGTTGGAGGACTCGCTGAGGGGGCTGCCGTTGATCAGCTCCCACTTGCGGTCGTAGAACGGGCACAGCCGGTGCGGCGCCACCCGCAGGTCCATGGAGATGTCCTGGCCCGGGCCGCCGCGCAGCCGCCAGAGCTTGGCGACGGCGGCGGACTTCGCGACGAGGGCGATGCCGGCGGCCGCGCCCAGGCGCAGCGTGGAGGGGACGACGGGGTCGGCGCCCTCGAAGGTGATGGCGCCGCCGGTGTCGGCGGCCGTCATGCCGACGCCCGCGAGGACGTCCTCCAGTGCGGCGTGGACGTCGAAGGCGTCGTCGGTCGCGGGCGCGGCGAGGGCCTTCTCGATCCGCTCCGTGAGATCGCCGGTGGCGCTGCGGGTGGGATCGCCGGTGGCGCTGCCGGTGGGGTCGTCGGTCACGCCCGGGCCTCCGCGGTGTCGTGGTCGGTGGACAGGGCGACGTGCCGCCATGCCGCGAGCTCGCCGGTGACGTGCGCGAGCTTGGCCTCGATACGGGCCACGCTGTCGCTGCCGAGCGGCAGTCGCAGCGGGGGCTCGGCGCTGTGCGCGAGGGCCACGACGGCCTGGGCGGCCTTGACCGGGTCGCCGGGCTGCCGGTGGTTGGTCCGGGCGAAGTCGGTGCGGCGGGCGCCGGCGGTCTGCGCGTAGTCGTCGATGGTGTGCGCCGCGGGGCGCAGGCTCGACGGGTCGAAGAAGTCGGTGCGGATCTGGCCGGGTTCGACGACGGTGACCTTGATGCCGAGGGCGGCCACCTCGGCGTGCAGGGCCTCGGTGATGCCCTCCAGGGCGAACTTGCTCGCCCCGTAGATCCCCGAGCCCGCGCCCTGGGCGAAGCCGCCGACGGAGCCGATGTTGACGACGTGGCCGGCGCGCTGGGCCCGCAGGACGGGCAGGACGGCGCGGGTGACCTTGAGGAGCCCGAAGACATTGGTCTCGAACAGGGCCCGGACCTCGTCGTCCGAGGTCTCCTCGACCGCCCCGACCACCCCGTACCCGGCGTTGTTCACCAGCACGTCGATCCGGCCGAAGTGCTCGGTGGCGCGGGCCGCGGCGGTACGGGCCTGCTCCTCGTCCGTCACGTCGAGCGGCAGGACGAGGAGGTTGCCGGAGGCGTCCGGCACGGTGCCCGTGAAGGCGCGGGGGTCGCGGACCGCGGCGACGACCCGGTCGCCGTGGGCGAGCGCGGCCCGGACGAGCTCCAGGCCGAGGCCGCGCGAGGCGCCGGTGATGAACCACACCGTCATGTGATCAGCTTTCTCCAGAGGTGGTACGGGGTTGCCGGTTTCCGGGACGGGTCAGAGGTTGCCGCGCAGGGCCTGCTCCCGCTCGATGGCCTCGAACAGCGCCTGGAAGTTGCCCCGGCCGAAGCCCTTGGCGCCGCGCCGCTCGATGATCTCGAAGAAGACGGTGGGGCGGTCCTGGACCGGCTTGGTGAAGATCTGCAGCAGGTAGCCGTCCTCGTCGCGGTCGGCGAGGATGTTCAGCTCCCGCAGCTCCTCCACGGGGACGCGCATGCCGCCGATGCGCTCGGCGAGGACGTCGTAGTAGGCGCCGGGGGTGGTGAGGAACTCCGCGCCGGCCGCCTGCATCGCGCGGACGGTGCCGACGATGTCGTCGGTGGCGAGGGCGATGTGCTGCACGCCCGGGCCGCCGTAGAACTCCAGGTACTCGTCGATCTGCGACTTGCGCTTGCCGATGGCCGGCTCGCTGACGTTGAACTTCACCTTGCCGCTGCCGTCGCCCAGGGCCTTGGACATCAGCGAGGACAGCTCGGTGGCGATGTCCTCGTCGGTGAACTCCTGGATCTGGGTGAAGCCCATGACGCGCTGGTAGAACTCGATCCACTTGTCCATGGCGCCGAGCTCGACGTTGCCGACGACGTGGTCGATGAGCTCGAACAGCGGCTCGCTCTGCGGGCCGAAGCGCCCGGGGTCGACCGCCTCGTAGCCCGGCAGGTAGGGGCCGTGGTAGCGGGTGCGGTCGACGAGGGTGTGGACGGTGTCGCCGTAGGCGGCGATGCGGGCCAGCACGACCGTGCCGGACCCGTCGGTGAGCTCGTACGGCTCGGCCAGGCCGTGCGCGCCCCGCTCGACGGCGCGGGCGTAGGCGGCGCGGGCGTCGGGGACCTGCAGGGCCACGTCGGTGACGCCGTCGCCGTGGGCGGCTATGTGCTCGGCGAGCACGCGGCCGGCCTCGGTGTGCGGCTGGACCGGCGAGGTGACGACGAAGCGGACGCCCTTGGACTCCAGCACGTAGGAGACGGTCTCGGGCGTACCGGTCTCCGGGCCGCGGTAGGCGGTCACGCGCATGCCGAACGCGGTGCGGTAGAAGTGCATCGCCTGGCGGGCGTTGCCCACGGCGAAGACGACGGCGTCGTTGCCGAGGAGGGGGAACGGGTCGGCGGCAGGGGCGGTGGGAGGGGCAAGAGGGGCGGAAGAGGGGGCCGCGAGGGCCGTGGACGCAGCGTTCATCGGTCGTTCCCGTCTCTTTCGTGGGGGAAGAGGAGTGAGGGTGAAGGGCGGCGGGGCCGGGTGCGGGCGGCGCGGGCCGATGGGCCGGGCGGCGCGGGCCGGTCAGCCGCGGTTGCGGGCGGTCAGCCGCTGATGCGGGACCAGGCGACGGGCAGGGCGTCGAGCCAGCGCACGACCATGCCCTGCTTCCAGCTCAGCTCCTCCTCGGGGACCGCGAGCCGCAGGCCCTCCACGCGGCGCGCGAGCGCGGCGATGGCGACCTGCAGCTGCATGCGGGCCAGGTGTGCGCCGGGGCAGAAGTGGGCGCCGAGGCCGAAGCCCAGGTGCGGGTTGGGGCCGCGCTCGAAGTCGAGCTCCTCGGGCGAGGAGAAGACGTCCCGGTCCCGGTTGGCCGCGCAGATCGACCCGACGACGGCCTCGCCCGCGCGCACGACGGTCCCGCCGAGCTCGACGTCCTCGGTCGCGTAGCGGGGGAACATCGTGGAGGTGTGGAAGGGGGTGTAGCGGATCAGCTCCTCGACGGCCGCGGGCACGAGCCCGGGGTCCGTGCGCAGCCGGTCGAGCTCCTTCGGGTGCTGCATGAGCACGAGCACGAAGTTGGCGAGGGTGAGCACGGTGTTCTGCACGCCGGGGGCGAGCAGGCGCACGGCCACGAGCACGAGCTCGTCCTCGGTGAGCCGCTCCGGATCCTCGTCCCGGGCCTGGATCATGCCGTTGAGGAGGCTGTCGGTCGGCTCGTCGCGGCGGACGGCGACCAGCTTCGCCATATAGCTGTGCAGGTTCCCCATGTATTCATTCATCTTCGCCGGCGGGAGCGACGTGGTGGAAACCACCGCCTGCGACCATTCCTGGAAATCCGCACGGTCCTCGAAGGGAACGCCGAGCAGTTCGCAGATCACCGTGACGGCGAGCGGGTTGATGAATTCGGCCATCAGGTCGGCCGGGGATTCCTTGCGAGACAATTCGTCGAGCAGTTCATCGGCTATCCGCTCGGTGAGCGGGCGCAGCCGCTCGGTCTGCCGCGGGGTCAGGCCGGCGTTGGCGACCCGGCGCAGCCGGGTGTGGTCCGGCGGGTCCATCGACAGCAGCCCGCGGTCGACGACCTCCTCGCCGATCCGCGGCTCGTCCCGGTGGAGCGTGGCCGCCCGGCTGAAGGTGTTGTCCGTCATCACCTTGCGAATGTCGGCGTAGCGGGTGGCCAGCCAGGCCTCGTCCCCGTAGGGCAGCTGCACCCGGCTCAGCGGCTCGTTCTCGCGGAGCTCCGCGTAAAGCGGGCACAATTCAAGTCCGGCCGGCTCGCCGAATGGGTAGGACCGCACCTGGAGTGTCTTGTCGTCATTCACCTTCAGGACGTCCTTTCCGGAAGAGGCTGCGCACGGAAATTGAGTCTGCTGAGGCAAATTTGTAGTGTCAAGCTATCTTGTCTACTGGCGCTATTCGGGTTTGCTTATCTTCGCAGCTGGAATCGGCTGCCGGGGTAACCGGAGATCGCTTCATGACCTCGGTCACACAAAGAAAAAACCGGACTGCCGACCGGTGAAATTACCAATGGAATGCAAAGTTCCGCCCTGCGTTTTCACAACACCGAAATAGGAAAAGGAAAAGCGGGCGGCGTGCCCCCGGCACGCCGCCCGCTCACTCCGTCTCCCGCGGGGTACGGATCCCCGCTCCCGCCCGCTACGCGCCGTCCGGATCCGCCCGGTCCAGCGCCGGACGCGGCCCCGGGCCCGTCTCCAGCAGCAGGTGGTCCGCCGCCGCGGTGTCCGTCACCAGACTGGTGACCAGCCCGGAGCGCAGCACCGCACCGATCGCCGCCGCCTTGCGCAGCCCGCCCGCGATCGCGACGACCTCCGGAATGCGGCGCAGCCGGTCGGCCTCGACCGTGATGCAACGCTCGCCCAGGTCGCGGCCGATGCGGCGGCCCTCGGCGTCGAAGAGGTGCGCGGACATCTCCGCGGCGGCGCCCAGGGAGGCGTAGTGGGCCCGCTCCTCCTCGGTGAGCATGTCGTAGACGGTCGAGATGCCCGGCGCCCACGAGCCGATGGAGACGGCCGCGACGGTCACCTTGTCGAAGTAGTCGAAGGCGCGCGCGATGCCCGTCTGGCCGCGCAGCGCCGCGGCCGTGGCCGGGTCCGGCAGCAGCATCGGCGCGTAGATCGGGTGCGCCTCGCCGCCCGAGACCTGCGCGGCGCGCCGCACGGCCTCCACCGAGCCGCGCTCCGCCGTGCCCGCGTCGTAGACGCCGGTCAGCTGGACGACCGTGCACGGCGGCAGCCGGTGCAGCGCCGCGGCCATGTGAATGGTCGAGCGGCCCCAGGCCAGGCCGAGCACGTCGCCCTCGTGCACCAGCTCGCCGAGCAGGTCTGCGGCCACCTCGCCGAGGTTCTCGGGGTCGGGCGCGTCGTCCGCGGCGTCCGCCGGCGACTCGACGACGACCGCGTGGCGCAGGCCGTAGCGGGCGCGCAGCGCGTCCGAGCGCTCCGCGTCCAGCTCGGCCGGGACCCGGATCTCGATCCGCACGAGATCGCGCTCGAGCGCCGTCTCCAGCACCCGGGCGACCTTGAAGCGGCTCACGCCGAACTCCTCGGCGATCTGGATCTTCGATTTGCCCTCGAGGTAGAAGCGGCGGGCCATGGCCGCCGCCTGCACCAGCTCGGCGGGCCCCATCGGCGTGGCTGAACGGCCCGTCGACACCACCGTCTCCTCACTGTTTTCATGCTGTTCGAGCTTGGACTCCACCGTCATCCTGTCAGAAACGGCGGTCCTTGATCAGACCTTGACCTTCGCGCTCAGCTTTTCGGGCGAGCGCGGCACCCCGCTCAGTGCCCGCAGGCCCAGGCCGCACCGGCCGTGGCACGCTCCGCCTGGGCGCGCAGAGCCCGTACGGTCGCCGCCGGGTCCTCCGTACCGTAGACGGCGGATCCGGCCACGAACACATCCGCGCCGGCCTCCGCGCACCGCTCGATCGTCTCCGCCGAGACCCCGCCGTCGACCTGCAGCCACATCTGCAGGCCGTGCCGCGAGATCAGCTCCCGCGTGCGGCGGATCTTCGGCAGCATGATGTCCAGGAACGCCTGGCCGCCGAAGCCGGGCTCGACGGTCATGATCAGCAGCATGTCCAGCTCGGGCAGCAGGTCCTCGTACGGCTCGATCGGCGTCGCCGGCTTCAGCGCCATCGAGGCCCGCGCCCCCTTCGCCCGGATCTCCCGCGCCAGCCGCACCGGGGCGGCCGCGGCCTCCGCGTGGAAGGTCACCGAACCCGCGCCGGCCTCCACGTACTGCGGCGCCCAGCGGTCCGGGTCCTCGATCATCAGGTGGCAGTCCAGCGGGGTGTCCGTGGCCCGGCTCAGCGACTCGACGATCGGCACGCCGAGGGTGAGGTTGGGGACGAAGTGGTTGTCCATGACGTCGACGTGGAGCCAGTCGGCGCCCTTGACCGCCTCGGCCTCGTCGGCGAGCCGGGCGAAGTCGGCGGACAGGATGCTGGGGTTGATCTGCGCGGCCATGCCTTAAGCCTGCCATGTCCGCCGAGCGGCGCTGACACGGGCTCCACCGGTGCGGCGCCCCTGCACCGCCGCGGCTCTCCCCGGGCCCCGGCCCCGGGGCCGGAATGAAGAGGCGGTGCCTCTTCGGCACCCGCTCGCAGCGGCGGGCCGAAGCGGCGCGGCCGCTGCACACGTCTCCGCCGCAACGGCGATCAGCCACCGCGGCGCGGACCGGCGGTGCCACGACCACTCCACCGCGGGCCACGGCCTGAGGCCGGTCCGGCACCGCCGGACACCACCATGGGGGGTTGCGCACCGCAGCGGCGGTACGAAGAGGCGCAGGCCTCTTCCGGCACCCGCCGGGCGGCGGGCCGAAGCGGCGCGGTCCGGCGGCGCCCGAGCCATGGTTGTGAAGAGGCTTCGCCTCTTCGGACCCGCACGCCCCGGGCGTACCCCGCAAGCCCGCCGCTAGGCGGTGCGGCGGAGGAGGGCCAAGTACATCGCGTCCGTGCCGTGGAGGTGCGGCCACAGCTGGACGTCGGGGCCGTCGCCCAGGGCCGGGACGCCCTGCATGTACGGACGCGCGTCGATCCACTCCGCGCTGACGCCCTCCCGCTTGAGCACGTCGTCGACGACGGCCTTCGTCTCGGCCGGGTGCGGCGAGCACGTCGCGTACCCCACGACCCCGCCGACCCGCACGGCGCGCAGCGCCTCCCGCAGCAGGT
>NZ_JBAMDC010000252.1:0-9809 GCF_036961605.1 Streptomyces sp. KLMMK | reverse complement strand
CGACCATCACCTGACCCAGTTCATGAAAAGCCGATCAACCAGCCTGCCGCATCACCGGCCACGTCAGCAGACCGGCGGTGCCGCCCCGCCCCCGGGGCCCAGGGGCTACCACACGTTGGTGAAGACCACCGAAACGTTGTCCTGGCGGATGGCCGTGCGGGCCGGCCCGCTCACGCTCGCGGTGTTGTTCTGGTTCGAGGCACCGGTACCCGTGGCCTGCTGCTGGCCCGTCGTGGAGTTCCCGTGGTTGGAGCCCCCGACGCCGCTCCCCACGACCGCCGCGGCAGCCGCGTTGGAACCGCGGTTGGCCACCTGGTTGCCGTTGCCGTCGTCATCGGCGTGGGCCACGCCGGAGAGAAGGACCGCCGCCACAGGCAGAGCGGCAGCAGTGGTGAGGACGCGAGCAGTGCGGGTGCTTGCCATTTCTATTCCTCCAGAACGAGAACGCTGAGCGGAACTGCTGCGAGCAGACCGAGTGCACGGAACCACTGCGCAGCGCCGAGCAGTTGGCCGACCGCCCGGCGGGGTTTTCGACGTCGCGATCCGAGGTTTGCCCACCGAATCCCCGGCGAACCACCCGCCCCTCCCCATTCCCTCGCAAGCATGACCACTCCCGAATAAACCCCCGGCACGCCTGACAGCCCCCGGCCCGCGCCCCTCAGAGAGCCCTTGGGACCCATGCATCACAAGGGCAGAACCGTTCCGGCGAAATTTCGGCCAATTCCGTAAACATGGCCAAGAAGTGAACACCGCTGAGGGCGTAAACGTTCAGGCGGCTCAGGTCAGTAGCGCTGCGGACGCGCGGCGGCGGGGGCAGCCGGGGCGGCCGGGACGGCGCAGGCCGCGTCGAGGAGGACTACCGCCGCGGCCCGCGCGTCGTGCCCGGCCGCGGGGTCCCCGTCGATCGCCGTGATCGTCGTGGCGCCCTCGATGAGGATCAGCAGGTGCCGGGCGAGGGTCTCCGCCCGCCCGGCCCCCGCCCCCGCCCCCGCGAGCAGCTCTTCGAGCAGCTCGCGGTAGCGCGTCAGGTGGGCGCGGGGCAGCTGCCGCACCGGGCCGTCGAGGTGGCGCGTCTCCACGGCGGCGTTGATCACGGCGCAGCCGCAGTAGCCGTCGCGTGCGTACCAGCGTGTGAGCAGGTCGAAGAGGGCGAGCACGCGCTCGCGGCCGGCGGGCACGCCCTCCAGGTGGGTGACCAGCCACCGGTGGATGTGCTCGCTGCGGTACTCCAGCACCGCCTCGACGAGACCTTCCTTGGAGCCGAAGTTGCGGTAGATCGTCAGCTTCGAGGCGCCCGCATGCCGGGCGATCTCGTCCACCCCGACGGTGTGCACCCCACGCTCGTAGAACAGCTGGACGGCACTGGACAGCACGCGGGCCCGGGTCGCACGCGGATCGATGCTCGCTCCCGGCTTCACTGGCATGCCGTCAGTCTAGGGGCGGCACTCAGGAGAAAGTACCGTACGGTACCGTCTCGTTCATGACGCCTCAACTCCGCTTCACCGCCGTACGGTTAGAGGCCGCAGCATGACGTCCGCGCCGCGCGTCCGTACGTTCCACGAGGGTGAGCGGGCCGTGCAGCGGGCCGCCGGGGCCGACGCCAGGGCGGCCCGGATCGCGGGGATCCTCGGCGAGCAGCTCTCCCCCGTCGCCGGGCTGTTCCTCTCCACCGTGTCGTGCGTGGCCCTGGGCACGGCCGACGCGGAGGGCCGGATGTGGGCCACGGTCCTGACCGGCGAGGCCGGGTTCGTACAGACGGGGCCGAAGGCCGTACGCATCTGCGCCGCGCGCCCCGAGGGGGACCCCTGCGTGCCGGACGGCCCTCTCGGCCAGGTCGCCCTCATCGCCATGGACTTCATCCGGCGCCGCAGGTTCCGGGTCAACGGCCGCGTCCGCCGCTGGGACGCGTCCGTGATCGAGATGGACGTGGAGGAGGCGTACGGGAACTGCCCGCGCCACATCCGCCGGCGCCTGGTGGACCCCGCGCCGTTCTCCCAGGGCCCGAAGACCACCGCACTCACCCGGCTGACCGACTGGGAGCGCCGGTTCATCGCCCGCAGGGACACCCTGTTCATCGCCACCCGGCACCCCGGGGCCGGAGCCGACGTCTCCCACCGCGGCGGGCCGGCGGGCTTCCTCCGGGTGGCCGGCCCGGGGCGGGTCGAGCTGCCGGACTACTCGGGAAACGCCCTGTTCAACACCCTCGGCAACCTGTGGAGCCACCCCCGGGTCGGGCTGGTGCTGCCCGACTTCGCGACCGGGCGGACCGTACAGATCAGCGGCCGCGCGGCCGTCGACCACCGGCCGCCGCCGGAGCGGTGGGGGCCGGAGGTGGAGCGGGTGGTGGAGATCGACGTGGAGCGGGTGGTCCGCACGACGACGGACCACCCGGGGTGAGCGGGCCCGGCGGCGCGCACCCGGCCGGCTTACAGGCTGAGTACGGCGCCGGGCCGTTCGTACGCAGACGCGGCATGCGTGGTCCCGACGTACGTGGTCCCGACGTGCGTGGTCGCTGCCTGCTCGGCCTCGGCGTACGCGGCCCCGGCGTACGCGGCCCCGGCGTACGCGGCCCCGGCCTGCGTGCTCCGCGCCCGTCGGCCACCTCCGGGCCTGGTCCCGACGACGACTGTCGCATCCAGCTCGTCGCACTCGACGACCCGCGTCACCAGCCCGCTCCCCACGAACGCCTCGACCGTCCGCGAGGCCTGCCGCTCACTCGTCTCGACCAGCAGGTGGCCGCCCGGCGCGAGCCAGGAGACCGCCGCGGCGGCGACCCGCCGCTGTACGTCGAGCCCGTCCGACCCCCCGTCCAGCGCGACCCGCGCCTCGTGGTCACGCGCCTCGGTCGGCAGCAGGGCGATGGCGTCGGTGGGCACGTAGGGCGCGTTGGCGACGAGCACGTCTATGCGTCCGCGCAGTGCACCGGGCAGGGGCTCGTAGAGGTCCCCCTCGTAGACGACGCCGCTCGCGCCGATGTTGCGGCGGGCGCACTCCACGGCCGCGGGGTCGATGTCGGCGGCGTAGAGCTCGATGCCCTCCACGGCCGACGCCAGCGCGGCGCCCACCGCCCCGGAGCCGCAGCACAGGTCGACGACGACGGCACGCGGAGAGCTGAGCGCGAGGGCCTGCCCGACGAGGAACTCCGTACGCCGCCGCGGAACGAAGACGCCCGCGTCGACGGTTATCCGCAGGCCGTAGAACTCCGCCCAGCCGACCACGTGTTCGAGTGGCAGGCCGGACGCACGCTGCTCCACCATGCCGTCGAGCTCGTCGGGCGTGCGCGCCGCGGAGAGGATCAGCCCGGCCTCGTCCTCGGCGAACACGCAGCCGGCGGCGCGGAGCCTGGAAACGACGAGGGGGAAGGAAGAAGCGGAAGAAGAAGAGGCGGAGAAAGAGGGGTTGAACATGGAGAAGCCTTCCGGATGACCGAAGGGCGCTCTCGCGGTCGGCTAGAGAGAGGAAGCGACCGTACAACCAGGAGAAGAGAGCACCCAGCCTGCAACAGCGGTAATGGGTCTCACCTCCTAGGACGGTTTCCTGCCAACTGCCGCCACAGTACATGATCGGCAGGAGGCGCAACGATCCGGGACACCGGCGCGGGTTCGGGCACGCTGCCGCGGGGGCATTGGCTCCGTTTTCGGACGTACTGCCGGTAGCGCTTGCGTTCCGGGGGTTCGCGCGTGGTGGGATATGGCGATGCGAACCCCCACACGCATACCTTCCCGTCCCCCCAACCCCTATGACGAACTCGCGTCACTGGCGGACCCGGAGCCAGGCCAGGAGCCCAGCCAGGAGCCCGACCAGAAGCCCGGCCAGGCACCCTCGCTGACGGACACGCAGCCGCTCACGGTCCTCCCCCTCCAGCTCCTCCACGGGGACCCCGACGAGGACGAGCCCTGGTCCCCGCCGAACCACCGCCGCGGAAAGCGCGGCCACCGCCGCCGCCGGAGCCCCCTCTCCGCCGCGCCCCGCACCGTCAAGCTGCTGATCGCCCTCTCGCTCTGCACCGGGATCCTGGTGCTGGCGGACCGCTGCGCGCAGATGTACGCGGAGAAGAAGGCGCAGCAGAAGCTTCAGCAGGAACTCCACCTGGCGGCCGCTCCCCAGGTGGACATCCACGGGTTCCCGTTCCTCACCCAGGTCCTGGAGAAGCGCCTGAAGCGTGTGGACGTCACTGTTCCGCACGTGGCCGCGGACCGCGTGTCGCTCGCGAAGGTCCATGCCAGCAGCCGCGACATCCAGCTGACCGGAAACCTGCCGAGCGACGTACGCGGCGCCGTCATCGGCGACCTGGAAGGCGAAGTCCTGCTGTCCTTCGCCGACATGAACCGCGAGCTCGCCGCCTCGCAGATCGCCTTCACCCGCCGCACCGACCATACGATCGGCGCCGACGGAAAACTGACCGTGGGAGGTCAGGAACTGCACGTACGCGCTCAGGCGCAGCTGCAGCTGAACGGAAGCCGCGGCCTGTCCACGGAGGTGGACGACATGAGCCTCGACGTGCCGGGCATCGCCACGTACCGCCCCGGCAAGGGCAGAGGGCTGACCCTGCACCGCGAGACGGCCGAGCGCATCAGCCGCGACGCGGCACGCGCGAAGGCGCTGTTCTCGGTCCCGGCGCTGGCGGAGCGGCTGGGCGTGTCGCAGCAGGACGCCGCGGCAGCTCTCAGGAACGAGGAGAAGCTGCACCGCCTCACGGGCGCCCCCCGCTTCGTCGAACGGCTGACGCACGTCAACCTCATCGATGCGGTGATGGACAACCCGTGGCTGCTGAAGAAGCTCGGCATCGACCCGAAGCTGATCGGCGGCCTGATCCACATGAAACCGCCTGAGCTCTCCGACCGCCTGACCTTCTCGTTCTCCCTCCCCAAGGAGGCGCGCGACCTGCAACTCCGCGACGTGCGAGTGGAGAAGGACGGAATCCGCGCCACGCTGAGGGGCATGGAGCTGCCGGTGGGCAGAACGCCGTAGGGCCGCGGGAACGGGGCCCGTACCGCGCCGCCCCCTCCTCGGACGGGTGAACAGGCTGCGGGCCGGGCTCGTAACCCCGGCCGGTGGAGCAGCATGCCGCCATGAACGCTGGTCGGAACGGCCCTCCCCTGGTCAGGTGCCCGCACTGCCGCAACCCCATGTGGTGGGACGTGACGTACCCGTACAAGCCCGCGTGGTACTGCTCCGTGTGCACCTACCCCCCGGAACGGCAGCGCAGTGCCCACGCCGCGCCGCCCCGCTGCCCGGAGGGCTGTGCCAGTGCCGTGATCCAGACCGGTGACGACGGGACCAAGACGTTCGTCTGCCACCGCAAATAAAAAAGTTTCGCCCGTCCGTCACACTTCCCCGGCGCCATCCGTCAGTGCAGTGACAGCGATGATGAAGCCCTGAGGGAGACAACGATGGAAGCGCGTGCGATCACTGCTGAGGTTCCGGCGGCCCCCCGGATGGCCGTGGACCCCCTGGAGCTCGTTCCCGAGCTGGCCGAGGTGTCGGCGGCGCTGTTCAAGGCCACCGGCAACCGCTCGGTGCCGCGGACCACGATCAGCCTGCTCCAGCTGCGTGCCGGCCAGATCGTCGGCAACACGTACCTGACCGTCCTGCACGCGGGTTTCCTGCGCAAGGCCGGGGAGCCGGAGGAGCGGATCACCGCGGTGGCGTCCTGGCAGGACGCGCCCTGCTTCACCGCTGCCGAGCGGGCCGCGCTGGCGCTGGTGGAGGCCGTCCTGCAGCCCTCCGCTCACGGGGAGCGGGTCTCCGACGAGCTCTACGCGCAGGTGGCCGAGCACTACGAGCCCAAGGCGCTCGCCACCCTGATGATCGCGATCGGCCAGGTCAGCTTCTTCATCCCGATCGCCCTCATCGCCAAGCCCGTCCCCGGCCGGTCGTTCAACGAGCCGTGGAACTGAGGCGGGCCATGGAACTGAGGCGGGCCGTGGAACTGAGGCGGGCCGGGTAGGCGCGGCTGCGCGTGCGTGGCCGTTCCCGTGGCCACGCCCCGCCACCTCTATAGTTTGTGCCGATTCGCTCCATTCCTTCCCGTGAGGGAGTCGGCGTCATGCACGTCCTGCTCATCACCAGCGGCTCCACGGGGGACGTCGCGCCGTTCACCGGCCTCGGGGTCCGCCTGCGGCAGGCGGGCCACGCCGTGACCGTGGCCACCCACGAGCGCTTCGCCGGCCTGATCCGCGCCTGCGGACTGGGCTTCCGCCACCTCCCCCTCGATCCCAGGGACATGCACGAAGCGTGCGCGCAAAGGCTCTCCGGCCGCGCGGACGGCCCCCTGGGGACGCTCACGATCGCCAGACAGGGGGCCGCCTACACGGCCGATCTCGCGCACGGCATCCTCCAGGCGGTGCGGCAGGGCGCGGACGTCGTCGTCGCCTCCGGGCAGACGGCGCTGCCGGCCAAGGCGGTCTCCGACGGCCTGGGCGTACCCAGTACGGGCGCGCTGCTGCAACCCGTCGCCCCGACCGGCGACTTCGCACCGATGGCGCTCGGCCGCCGCTCCGCCGGACGCACGGGCAACCGGCTCATCTCCGGTGCTCTCTGGCGGGCGTTCCACCAGCAATCCGCGTCGACCGTGCGGTGGGTGCGGGCGGAGCTGGGACTGCCGCCGCTGAGCCGGACCGCGCGCCGGCGCCTGGCCGCGAACTGGCCCGTCTGGTACGGATTCAGCCCGCACGTCGTCCCGCGCCCGGCCGACTGGCCCTCCGAGCACCGGCTGGCGGGCTACTGGTGGGCCGAAGAGACGAGCGCCTGGCAGCCGGACCCGCGGCTGGCCGACTTCCTCGCCGCCGGCCCGCCGCCGGTCTTCATCGGCTTCGGCAGCATGCCGTCGCCGCGCGGCGGGCACCACGCGCCGCACGGCCGCCGGCGGCTTTCGGCCGTGTGCACCGAGGCACTGCGCAAGGCCGGGGTCCGGGGCGTGGTGCAGGCCGGGTGGTCAGGGCTGGAGGCCGGAAGCGACGACACCCGGGACGACATCCTGACCGTCGGCGAGGTGTCCCACCGGTGGCTCTTCCCCCGCACCGCGGCCGTGGTGCACCACGGCGGCTGCGGCACCACGGCGGCCGGCCTGCGCGCCGGCGTACCGGCGGTCCCGGTGCCCGTCTTCTACGACCAGCCCTTCTGGTCCGCCCGGCTCCGCTCCCTCGGCGTCGCGCCCGGAGTCCTGCCGATGGCGGACCTGACGGCGGACCGCCTCGCAGCCCTCATCACCCGCGCGGTGCGCGAACCGGCCCGGCGCACGCGGGCCGCCGCGCTCCGCACCGCACTGGCCGCCGAAGACGGCGCGGCCCCCGTCGTCGAAGCCGTCGCAGCACTGGCCCGGTGACCCGGGGATAGTCGCCCGGTCCGCGCCGAACGGCGCCCGGGTCACTCCGCGGGCGGCGTCCCGGCAGGGAGGCGCAGCGCCAGCCCGTCGAGCATGACCTCCAGGCCGTAGGCGAACTTGGAATCACGCAGTCCGACGGGGTCGAGCGCCTCGGTCGCGGCCCGGACGTACGCCTCGGTCAGGTTCTCGTGGCCCTCGGCGGCCTGCTGGGCCTCGGGCATGAGGCGGGCGATGAGGCCGGCCTCCGTGTCGCCGGACCGGGCCACCGTGGTCAGCCAGGCCGCCTCGGCGCTGCTCATGCCCATCACGAACGCGATGAGGGAGTCGATCGCCAGGGTGGGGTCAGGGAAGCCCGCCTTGATGAACAGGGCCGCCATCCGGCTGGAGAAGGCCATCAGGTTGGGGCCCAGGTAGGCCAGGCCGGCCTGGCCCAGCACCGAGGACAGCCAGGGGTGGCGCAGGGCCGTCGCACGGAAGGACGCGGCGGCTTGGGCGGCCGCCGTCCGCCAGTCCGCGGAGTCGGCGGGCGGTACGACCATCTCGCCGAAGACCTCGTCCACGGCGAGCTCCATCAGCTCGTCCTTGGTGGCGACATGGCGGTACAGGGACGTCGCCCCCGCGTTCAGCCGAGCGGCCAGCTTCCGCATGCTCAGGGCCTCGATGCCGTCGGCGTCCAGCATCACGATCGCCTCCCGGACGATCGCGTCCTGGGACAGCCCGGGCTGTTCCGCGGTGCGCGGGCGCCGGGTCCAGACGGAGGGAATGGGCTGCGGCTTCTTGTCGGCGGCCATCGGCTCGCTCCTTTGCGTACGTTGTGCGCATTCAGCGTACAGGGTTCATGGGTTGCGAACACTGTACGCATGGGCGTACGGTGTTCGCATCGCCCGGAACAGTGTGCGCAACATCGGAACGGTGTGCGCAACCCGAAAGGAAAGCCCGATGGCAGCCTCAGTCGCAGGGTCGGAGACCCGCAGTCCGCACCGCTGGTGGATCCTGATCGTGCTGTGCCTCAGCACGCTGGTCCTGGTGGTCGACAGCATGGCGCTGACCGTCGCCGTACCGGCCATGACCGAGGACATCGGGGCGAGCCCCCAGCAGATCCAGTGGATCCTCGACTCCTACGTGCTGGTCTTCGCCGGTCTGCTGCTGACCTCGGGAAGCCTCGGCGACCGGTTCGGCCGCCGGAAAGTGATGATCATCGGTCTGCTGCTCTTCGGGGCGGCGTCGCTGGCCGCGGTGTTCTGCACCACCCCGGGCGAGGTCATAGCCGTCCGCGTGGCCATGGGCGTCGGCGGTGCGCTGATCATGCCGTCCACGCTGTCGATCCTGATCACGGTCTTCGACGAGGAGGAGCGCCCGAAGGCGATGGCGGCCTGGGGCTCGGTGTCGATGCTCGGCCTGGTCGGCAGCCCGGTCCTCGGCGGCATCCTGATCGACCGCTTCTCCTGGCACTCGATCTTCTTCATCAACGTCCCGGTCGTCGTCCTGGCCGTGGCCGCCGGTCTGCTGCTGATGCCCGAGTCCAAGGCCCCCTGGCAGAAGCCCGACCCGCTGGGCGCCGTCCTCTCCGCCGTCGGCATGACCGCCCTGGTCTGGTGGATCGTCGAGATCCCGCAGCACGGCGCCTTCGAGGGCCGCGGGCTGGTCACCCTCGCCGTCGCCGTCGTCTCCCTGGCCGGCTTCGTCGTCTGGGAGAACACCACCGCCTCGCCGATGGTCCCGATGGTCCTCTTCAAGCACCGCAACTTCACCGGCGGTTCGATCTCGCTGGCCCTGGTCCAGATCGGCAACGGCGGCCTGCTCCTGGTCCTCACCCAGTACCTCCAGTCGGTCCTCGGCTACTCCCCGGTCAAGGCCGGCCTGGCGTTCACCCCGCTGGCCGTGGCCGCGCTGATCGGCAACGGCGTCGGCGCCAAGCTCGCCACCAAGGCCGGCCACCGCCGGCTGATCCTGGCCGGCATGCTCCTGATGGCGGGCTCCTTCGGCCTGCTGACCACCGTCACCACCGACAGCGGTTTCACCGTCCCGGCGGTCGCCCTCGGCCTGCTCGGCCTCGGCGCCGGCCTGGCCATGCCGGCCGCCGTGGGCGCCCTGATGGCGACCATCCCGGCCGACAAGGCAGGCGTCGGCTCCGCCCTGAACGACACCATCCAGCAGGCCGGCACCGCCCTCGGCATCGCCATCCTCGGCTCGCTGCTCACCAGCACCTTCTCCGCGGAGATGCCGGCCGGCGCCCCCGAGGAGGCCAAGCAGTCGATCAACGGTGCGCTGTCCGCCGCCCAGGGCGACGCGGGCCTGGTCCAGGCCGCCAAGGACGCCTTCACCGCCTCGATGTCCACCACCCTCACTTTCAGCGCAATCGGCGTCCTGGCCGCCGCACTGCTGGCCGTGGTGGTCATGCGCAAGGACAAGACCGAGGCCCCGGCCGACGATGTCGCCGCCCCGGAAGAGGCCCCCGCGCCGACCGCCTGACCGGCCCGCC
>NZ_JBAMDC010000251.1:0-9845 GCF_036961605.1 Streptomyces sp. KLMMK | reverse complement strand
CTGGCCAAGGGCGCCTTCCCCCGGCTGCTGCGCGGCATCAGCGACCCCATGAGCGGCTTCTTCGCCGTCCGGCGCGAGACGGTCGCGACGACGGAGGAGCTGCGCCCCCTGGGCTACAAGATCCTCATGGAGCTGGCGGTGCGCTGTCGCCCGGCGTCCGTCGCCGAGCTGCCGTTCGCCTTCCAGGACCGCTTCTCCGGCGAGTCCAAGTCCTCGGCCCGCGAAGGACTCCGCTTCCTGGGACACCTCACGACGCTGCGCACCTCCGCCCCCTGGGCCCGCATGCTGGTGTTCGGCCTCATCGGCCTGACCGGCTTCCTGCCCAACCTGCTGGGCCTGCACCTGCTGACGGGCGCCGGGCTGCACTACGTACCCGCGGAGATCGCCGCCAACCAGCTCGGCGTGCTGTGGAACTTCCTCCTGATCGAGGTGCTGCTCTTCCGCGACCGGCGCCGCCACCGCCACTGGGCGGACCGGGTGAGCCGCTTCGCGCTCCTCGCCAACGCCGATCTGCTGCTGCGGATCCCGCTCATCGCGCTGTTCGTCGGCGTGCTGCACCGCGAAGTGCTGCACGCGACGGTCATCGCCCTGCTGACGACCTTCGTGCTGCGCTTCGCGGCGACGGAGGCCCTGGTCTATCTGCCGCGCAAGGCCCGCAAGGGCCCCGAGAGCCGCGAGCGGCACCGTGGAGAAGGGACGGACGCATGCCACTGACGACGGGACGGAACCCGCTGAGGGAACGCCGCAGACGCGGCAGACGCGCACGGCTGGCGACGGCGATGCTCGTGACCTGCACGGCCTCCGCCGGCCTGCTGCTGTCGGCCCCCGGCCCCGCCAGCGCCGGATCGAACCTGCTGGTGAACCCCGGCTTCGAGTCCGTCCGCGCGAACGGCGAGCCGACGTGCTGGCAGAAGTCCGGCTGGGGCGACAACGACTTCACCTACGCCCTGACGGGCGCCGCCGAGGCCCACAGCGGCGGGCGGGCGATGTCGGTGACGCTCACCCGGCGGCTGAGCGGGGACCGCAAGGCCCTGATGCTGGAGGACACCTCCTGCGCGCCGAACGTGAGCCCGTCCCACCAGTACGACCTGTCCCTCTGGTACAAGTCGACGACCCCTGACGCGTCCGTCACCGTCTTCCGGCACGACGTCAAGGACGGCTGGCAGTACTGGACCGACCTCAAGACACTGCCGGTGAGCGCGGGCTACACGCGCACGCAGGTCCGTACGCCCGTCGTCCCGCCCGGAACGGACCAGATCACCTGGGGCGTTTCGGTGTACGGCACGGGCACGGTCACCACCGACGACTACGTGATGGAGGACGCCACCCAGCCGGCCCCCGGCGACGTCTGCACCGCGGGCGCCGCCTGCACCAAGGGCAGCTGGGCCGTGATGCCCTTCAAGAACCCCGTCCGCAGCATGCACTCCGTGGTGCTCCGCAACGGCAAGGTCCTGCTCGTCGCGGGCTCCGGCAACGACCCGGAGATGTTCAAGGCGGGCACGTTCACCTCGGCGGTCTACGACCCGAAGACCGGCGCGATGAAGACCGTCCCCACCCCGGTCGACATGTTCTGCGCGGGCCACGTGCAGCTCTCCGACGGCCGGGTGCTGATCATGAGCGGCAACAAGGCCTACCCGGCGGCGGACGGCAGCCACGGCTACGAGGGCTTCAAGGACTCGTACCTCTTCGACCCGTCGACCGAGTCGTACGTGAAGACGAACGACATGAACGACGGCCACTGGTACCCGTCCGCGACGATCCTCGGCAACGGCGACGTCATCTCCTTCGGCGGGCTGCGCGAGGACTCCACGGGCAGCGTCACCGCCGAGAAGTTCAGCCAGGCGCAGCAGAAGTGGCTGCCGATGAACGAGGTCAACCAGACCTGGTCGTACTGGGGCCTCTACCCGTCGATGATCCTCATGCAGGACGGGCGGCTGTTCTACTCCGGCAGCCACGTCTTCGGCAACGGCACGCCGGGCACGGGAGCCTCGGTCTACGACTACGGCGCCAACAAGATCACCGACGTGCCCGGGCTGCAGGACAAGGACCACCGCGACCAGTCCGCGAGCGTCCTGCTGCCGCCCGCGCAGGACCAGCGCGTCCTGACCATGGGCGGCGGCAACGTCAACACCAACCCCGAGGCCAACCGCCACACGGACATCATCGACCTGAAGAAGCCGAACCCGGCGTACGCGCCCGGCCCGCTGCTGCCGCAGGGCGAGGTCGACCAGGGCCAGGACCGGAAGCCGCAGACGGGCGGCCAGGGCAAGATGTACGTCTCGGCGGTCCTCCTCCCGGACGGCAAGGTCCTGGAGACGGGCGGCGGCCTGCACGACCGGGCCGACCCCGTCTACGAGGCGTCCATGTTCAACCCGGCCGCGAACACCTTCCAGCCGGGCCTGGCGACGGACCCGATCCCGCGCACGTACCACTCGTCGGCGTTCCTGCTGCCCGACGGCCGGGTGATGGCCGTCGGCGACAACCCCGGCAACGGCACCTTCGACGACCACGTGTCGATCTACACCCCGCCGTACCTCTACAAGGGCGCGCGCCCGCAGATCACGTCGGTCGCGACGGACCGGTGGAGCTACGCGAGCACACAGCGGATCACGGTGGACCGCCCGGTGGTCAAGGCGGAACTGATCCGCCCGGCGGCCGTCACCCACTCCTCCGACCCCAACCAGCGCTTCGTCGACCTGCCGATGAGCGTCGGGCCGGACGGCAGGACCATCGACCTGAACATCACCAGCAACCCCAACCTGGCGCCGCCCGGCTGGTACATGCTCTTCGCGGTCGACGCGGCCGGGGTCCCGTCGGTGGCGTCGTGGGTGCACCTGGGCGGACCGCAGGCCACGGCGGCGGAGGCGAGCCCGATGGTGCACGGCTTCGCGGGCGGCATGCCGCACTCCGCGGAGAAGAAGCAGGAACCGAAGCGCACATCGGTGAAGGTGGACACCCAGGTCGCGGGCTGCGACCGGCACTACGGCGCGGAGAACGTGTGCGTGCCGACGGTGTTCCCGGCGAAGGTCGCACCGACGACGAAGGCACGGTGCGAATGGCTCGGGAAACACGGCTACAAGAATCTGAGGGTGAACGGGAAGGACGACCCGCTGAGGCTGGATCCGGACGGGAACGGGAAGGCGTGCGGGTGAGCGCGTAGGGGGAACTGAGGAACTGAGGAGCGAGCCCTGCTGCCGGCGAAGACCAAGCCGGCAGCAGGGCTCGCTCGCTCACTCCGCCGCGGGCCCCGTGACCGGCTGCGGTGTCTGTGCTTGTGCCCCCGCCCCGGCGGCTGACAGAGGCTGCGCACTGGCCAGGGCAGCGAGCGAAGTAACCTCCTCCGGCGAAAGCCGGTTCACTATTTCCCCTCCCAGGTCCACAGGTCCACAGGTCCACAGGTCATCCAACCTCCGTCGGCAAAGTGCGGGGCGGAAAACGGTGTGACAGCGGGTGCGGGCCGGGCCGAAGCTGGGTGGATGACCGAACGCCTGCACGTCTTCGGTATCCGCGTGATCCCTTCGGATCCGCGGGACCGGTACGACCACCCCGAGGTCCGCCCGCTGATCGACGGCGTGGACGTCGTCGAGCGCGACCACGACGGGGCGATCTGCGGCGACGCACGCGACTGGCTGCTCCCCGGCGGACCGTTCTCCGTGGGGGACACGCCGCACGAAGTGGAACTGGCGGCGTGGTGCCCGTGCGCCTGCCGCACCCTCGACGTGACGATGCGGCGCGAGGGCGGCACGGTGGTCTGGCAGTGGGAGGAGCCCGGGGACGGCGCCCCGCATTCCGGCGAGTACCGCTTCGACGCCGGACAGTACGACGCCGAAGTGGAGCGGGCCGTCCAGGACCGCAGCTGGGAATGGCCTTCCGCGGCCGTCGCCCGGATACTCGGCGGCATTCTCCGCACCCGCACGGGCTGGCTCGACGCCTGGACGTGCGAAGTCGGTGCCGTCTGGTCACCGCCGGGGGCCCTCGACGAGATCCGCCTTTTCTTCCAGGACTACGCGCTGCAGCCCGACGGGGCCCTGGCCTTCAAGGGCCACTTCGGAACCGTGCGACCGGTCACCGGCGAGGACCCCGCGGCACAGGCCGAGCGCCTGGCGCAGGAGCTCACGGCGGGCGACCCGCGCAAGGCGGACGGCATGCGGAGCGAGCCCGGTACGCCCCTCGACGACTGGCTGGGCACGCCCGACGTTTCCGGCCCGAGCAGCCACAAGTGGTACCGCACCGCATGACGGCCCGGCCCGGCCCTAGGAGACACCGGCCGGGGCCTGGCGGCGGAGCTGGCCCGGGGTGGTGCCGAGGCGTTCGCGGAGGAGGGTGGTGAGGGTGGTGGCGTTCTCGTAGCCGACGCGGCGGGCCACGGCGTCGGTGGGCAGGCCGGTCGTACGGAGCAGGTGAGCGGCCTGTTCGAGGCGGATGCGCTGGGCGAAGCGCAGCGGCGACATGCCGAGGACACGGTCGACGGCACGCTGCAGGGTGCGCTCGCTCACGCCCAGGCCGCGGGCGACGTCCGCGATGCGCAGCGGCTGTTCGAGGTGCTCGCGCACCCAGCGCTCGTAGCCGGCGACCAGCGGGTCCGTACGGGCCAGGTGACTGGGCACGGCGTAGCCCGCCTGGGCGGGGCGGCCGTCGATGAGCAGGTAGCGGGCGGTGAGCTCCGCGAGGGCCGGGCTCCGGTCCCGCACGAGCGACAGCGCGAGGTCCAGGTGCGCCGTGGCGGCGCCGGCCGTGGTCACGCCCGGGGCGTGGGCGAGCATGCGCGTCTCGTCCAGCAGGACCTCGGGATAGCGCTGCCGGAAGTCCGGCGCGAGCCACCACGTGGTGGTGGCGGGCTGCCCGTCGAGCACGCCGCTCTCCGCCAGCAGGAACGTGCCGGTACAGGCGGCGGCCAGAGCCGTACGGGTGGCCCGGGCCTGCCGCACGAGCTCCCTCTCGGCCTCCCGGTCCGGCGAGGCCACCCACTCGGCCAGCGGCCCCGCCCGCCTGTGCCCGACCCCGGGCACGACGAGCGCGTCGGGCACGGGGGCCGCGTTCGGGGGAACTGCATCCACCCGGTGCCCGGCGGCGGTCCGCACCGTCGTCTCGTACGGGCTGACGCAGGTCACGTCCCACGGCGGCGGGGGCTGCGGCACCTCGTGGCGCAGTTCGTTGGCCGTCTGCAGCACGTCGAGCACGGACGCAAGCCCGGAATCGAACACACCGTCCACGACCAGAACCGAGATCTTCACGCCGGAAACGCTAAGGGACGGGTCACGTCCGACAGGGGGACGGCGTGGCCGACGGGGGGCAAATTCGCCGGGTTGCGGGTGGGGGCGGGGTGGGGCGTTGGCCGCCCCCCCCCTGCCAGCCAGCCTTGACGCCCGCCCCCATGAGCCGCTGAGGCCGGTCGGGCGCCGGGCCGCCCGAGTCCTGTCGCCAGCCCGGACAGCCGCCACCCGCTACCTGCCGCTGCCCACGTCCCACTGCGGCAACTCCGGGATCAGCAGCGCCCCGTATCCCGTGAAGCGCCGGGTCCCGCAGTGGTCGCACCTCGCCGCGTCCCCCTCTTGCGTCCACCCCGTCGCGTGCGCGCACCACGCCACGAGCCTTCCCACCACGGTGGTCACCCGATCGCCCCTTCGGCCAGCCGGTGCGCGTTGCGGAAGTGCCTGCGTAGCGCGATCGCCGCGTCCACGGCCCTGTCCCCGCCGCACGCTTCCGCCTCGCGGCGGGCCGCCTCCAGTTCGGCGCATTCCTTGCAGCCGACGAGCGACACGGTCGACGCTGCGCGGGCGTGCTGCTCGGCCACCTCCGTGATGTGGCCACCCACGCTCACCTGCAGTCGGCCCCCGCCTTCACCCCCACGCAGCCTCAGCCGCAGCGTTCCCCCTGCGGGGGCCGGAGCGGTGGCGATGAGCTCGGCCGTCAACACCTCGGCGGCGCCGGCCAGTTCCGGCATCCCCCGCTCGCCGAGTACGGCCCGCAGCACGGCCCGCGCGACCGCCTGTGCGGATGGATCGCGTGGCAGTTCGAGGGTGTACGTCCACGGCTGCGATCCGGATACGGTGGCCATGCGAGCCTCCTGGCGAAGATTCAGGCTTGGGCCACACCGAGTGGCCTGCGCCACACCGTAGCGGCCCGCGCGGACTGCAGTCCGTTGAATGAGCAGACTGCGGTCCACTACAACCTGATCGAGCGATGGTGCACACTCACGTGCGAAGCAAGAGGAGCACGATGCCGCCCAGCATGCCTCTACCGACCGTGCGCCGACGCCGCCTCGGCGCAGAACTCCGCAGGCTTCGGGAGCGCACCGACCTGTCCGCCACGGAGGCGGGCGCCCGGCTGGGCATCACGCAGTCGCGCATCAGCAACATCGAAGCCGGGCGCTATGGCGTAAGCGCTGACAGATTGCGTGCGCTGGCACGCACATACGACTGCTCGGACGAGTCACTCGTCAACGCGCTCGTCGCGATGACAGGCGAACGTAAGCGCGGCTGGTGGGAGGAATACCGCGAGCTGCTACCGGCAACTCTGATCGACCTCACCGAACTCGAACATCACGCAACGGCGCTACGCGTCACCCAAGTGGTGAACATCCCTGGTCTGCTCCAGACCATCGAGTACGCACGCGCCATCTACCGCGAGGCAGTACCGACACTCCTGCCCCACGAGATCGAACATCGGGTTTCCCATCGGATCAGACGCCAAGCCGTCCTCCATCGGGAAATCCCACCACCCTACGAATCAGTCATTCATGAAGCCGCCTTGCGCATGCGGTTCGGCGGAACCGAAGTAGCCAAGAGTCAGCTCGAACACCTCATCAGCATGAGCGAGCGGGAGAACATCAAGATCCTGGTGATCCCCTTTGGCGTGTCCTTTCCCAGTACCGGTGGGGGAATCGACTACTTCCACGGACCGGTCCCCCAACTCGACACTGTCGCACTCGACGTCGCATACGACGGCAAGCTCATTGACGCGCCAGCACAGCTGGAGAGGTACCTCGCGATGTTCGATCGCATGCGTACGGTCGCCCTCGACCCCGAAGCGTCACGCAGCCTCATCCACGACATCGCTAAGGCCATTTGAGAGGAGTAGATGTGACCGCACTGCGCTGGCAGAAGTCCACCTACAGTGAGCACGGCAACTCTTGCGTCTTTCTCGCCATCGCCCCCGGCGGCACTGTGCTCCTCCGCGAGAGCGACGCCCCCGCCGACATAATTGCCATGCCGCCGGACAGGCTCCGGCCTCTCATAACCCGCATAAAGGCCGGAACGCTCAAGCGAGCTCGCTAGCGATAGCCGACTGCGGCTCCGTCAGGAGAGGTGCTCCTCCGCGAGAGCGGAACCCCCGACGCTGTCCTCGCCACGACCCCGGCCGCGCTCCGCGCCCTCGTCACCCGCGTGAAATCCGGAACGCTCAGCGCGAGCTGACCCGGCGGGCCGCCGGTACCCCCGTATCCGGCGGCCGGCCACGGCCGTTCCGTACGAGACAGCTTTGCCGACGTGCGTCCCACCGGGCCATAGGAAGATCTTCCTACCGCGCTGCGCCCGGGCAGAGCCCGGGCCGTCTCCGGTCGTGGTGCGACCTCAGGGGCAGCCACGGAGGGCTAGTCCGCGACGAGGGTCGACCGAAAGCGACTCGGACGGCGCGCGGCCGTCAGCCCTCAGCTTCCGTGAGGACTGCTGGTCACCGTCCGGCCAACCGTGCCCGACCGTTCAGGCGACGAGCCCGCCCTGCCGCGCCACCATCAGCGTCGAGACACGATTGTTCGTGCCGAGCTTCCGGTAGATCCGTTCCAGGTGGCGGTTCACCGTGTGCGGGGAGATCGTCAGGCGGCGGGCGATGGCGGCGGCGGTGAGGCCCTCGGCCAGCAGCCCGAGGACCGTCGCCTCCCGCGGTGTCAGATCGCTTCCCACGGCGGGAACGACCGCGCTGCGCAGGCGGCGCAGTTCGTACACGTGGTTGGCCATGGTCTGGATGACCGGCTGCATGCGGGTCAGGAAGGCGAGGTCCCGGTCGCCGAAGTCGCCGCGGCGGCCTACGAGGGCGACGCACATCTTGCCGTCCTCGCAGGCGAGGGGGACGCCCACCTGCTGGGTGACGCCGAAGTCCCGGCGTGCTTCCCGGTACCACTGGGTGTTGCGCCAGTCGTCGCAGATGTCGGTGATCTTCACCGGGGCCTGCTCGGTCATCCCGTACTCCAGGAGCGGGTGGCCTTGCAGGATCCGTCGTTCGACCAGGCCGTCGACGATCTCGGTCAGGGCGTCCGGCGCCCAGCCCCGTACGGATCCGGTGCCTTCCGCGATCCACACCTCCGAGAACGTCGCCGAGTCGCAGCCCAGCGAGTCCAGCAGCTCCCGGGCGATCAGGTGCCAGGCGGAGCCCAGGTCCTCGTGCTCCAGGACCGCGACGACCAGGTCGAGCATGCGCCCGTAGTCCCGTGTGCGGAGTTGTGCTGCCATGACAGAACTCGCTCCCCCCTCGTGACCCCCGTCATCCTCATATCTCTCGAAGTCGTCCTACGCGCGCACCCGCGCGGCTCCCGCCGTCAGGACCAGCGGCCCGTCCGCCCCAGCAGCAGCGCGGCCGCCGCCGTGCCCGCGGTCGACGTACGCAGGACGCTGGCGCCCAGGCGGTACGGCTGGGCGCCCGCCTCGGCGAACGCCGCGAGCTCCTCGGGGGAGACGCCGCCTTCGGGGCCGACCACGAGGACGATGTCGCCCGTCGCGGGCAGCGGGGCCGTGGCGAGCGCAGCGCTGTGGCCCTCCTCGTGGAGGACGGCGGCGAAGGCGGCACCGGCGAGCAGCCCGGCGACCTGGCGGGTCGTCATGGGCTCGGCGACGTCGGGGAACCGGAGGCGGCGGGACTGCTTGCCGGCCTCGCGGGCGGTGGCGCGCCATTTGCCGAGGGACTTCAGGCCGCGGTCGCCCTTCCACTGGGTGATGCAGCGGGAGGCGGCCCAGGGGACGATCGCGTCGACGCCGGTCTCGGTCATGGTCTCGACGGCGACCTCGCCGCGGTCGCCCTTGGGCAGGGCCTGGACGACGGTGATGCGGGGTTCGGGCTGCGGCTCGGAGCGTACGGACGTCACGGCGACGTCGAGCCGGTCCTTGCCCTCGACGGCGGCCACGGTGCCGAAGGCGCCCGTGCCCTGACCGTCCGTCAGGCCGATCTCCTCGCCGACCCGGAGGCGGCGGACGGAGACCGCGTGGCGCCCTTCGGGGCCGTCCAGGGGGAAGACGGTACCGGGGAAGACCCCCGTCAGGGCGTCCTCTTCGACCAGGAACACCGGCGCTGTCATGACTCGCTCCCTCGCATTTCGCTCCCCCGCGTCTCGCTCCCCCGTACCGTGCCCCGCTCCCCCTGCCTCGATGTGTCCCGTGCCGCATCGAGTTCGGTGATGAGCGTCTCGATGAGCGCGGCGGCGGGCAGGGGCCGGACGAGGCGGTGGCCCTGGCCGGCCCACAGGGCCATCGCCTGCGGGTCGCCCGCTTCGGCGGCGGCCTTGCGCAGCCCTGCCGTCAGATAGTGGACCTGGGGGTAGGCGGCGGGGGCGTACGGGCCGTGCTCGTGGATGAAACGGTTCACCAGCCCGCGGGCGGGGCGGCCCGAGAAGGCCCGGGTGAGCTCCGTACCGACGAACAGCGGGTCGGTCAGGGCCTGCTTGTGCAGGGCGTGGGCGCCGGACTCGGGGCAGGCCAGGAAGGCGGTGCCGAGCTGCGCGGCGTCGGCGCCCGCGGCGAGGACGGCGGCTATCTGCTCGCCGCGCATCAGCCCGCCGGTGGCGATCACGGGGAGGTCGACGGCGGCGCGGACCTGGGCGATCAGGGACAGCAGGCCGAGGCCGGCGCCCGCGCCGT
>NZ_JBAMDC010000250.1:0-9867 GCF_036961605.1 Streptomyces sp. KLMMK | reverse complement strand
TCGCCAAGGAGCTCGGCGCCGGGCGGGTCGTGGCGGCGGTCGGCTCCGCGGCGGCGGAGGCCAAGGCCGGCTGCCTGCGGGAGCTGGGCGCGGACCACGTGGTGACGTACGACGACCTCGCCCGCAAGGAGGCCGGCCGCTGGGGCGGCGCGGTCGACATCGTCCTGGACGCCGTCGGCGGCGAGCTCCTCTCCCCCGCCCTCGCCGCCCTGGCGCCCGGCGGCCGGCTCGTCGCGTACAGCTCGGGCGGCGGCACGATCGAGGCGTACGACCTGCTCGTCGGCGCGAAGTCCGCGATCGGTTTCCAGATGGCACTCATCGCCCGCCACCGGCCGGAGCTGATGGAGCAGTGGCGGCGAGAGCTGTGGGAGCTGTTCGCCGCCGGCCGGCTGCGGCCGCGCGTGCACGCCGAGCTGCCCCTGGAGGCCGCCGCGCGGGCTCACGAGATCATCGAGGCGCGCGTCAACCTGGGCAAGGTCGTCCTGCGGCCGGCGTGAACCCGTATGGGCTCATCGGCCGAGTCCGCCTTGTGTGACAGTCGTACGGCACCTACGTTCGGCCTCATGGCGCCGCCGCACGTCCGCACTGGTCCCGCCGTCCCCGCCGTCCTCGCCGTCCTCGCCGTCCCCCGACACCCCGTCAGGAACACGCTCGCCGCTGCCGCGCTGGCGGGCTCGTTCCTCCTCCTGCCGCCCGTCGCGGCGCACCAGGCCCGCGCCACGGGCACCGCGTCCGCCGGCTTCACGGGCACCCCGTCCCCTATGCCCGCCGGCACCCCGTCCCCCGTGTCCGCCGGCAGCTCGCCCGCCGCGTTCACGGGCACCTCACCCGCCCCGTTCGAGGAGCAGGTCCTGTTCAAGGCCGGCCAGGAGGCCGACGACGGCGCGTACGCCTGCTTCCGCATCCCGGCGCTGGCCACCACCGCCCGCGGCACCGTCCTCGCCTTCGCCGAGGCCAGGAAGGGCGACTGCAGCGACGCCACCGACATCGACGTCGTGGTCAAGCGCTCGGCCGACGCCGGCCGCACGTGGAGTCCGCTGCAGGTGGTGGACGAGGGCCGCGGCGACACGCACGGCAACCCCGCCCCCGTCGTCGACGCGCACAGCGGCCGGATCACGCTCCTCACCACCTACAACAAGGGCCGCCCCGGCGGCGGCAACTGCGACGTGCCCTGCGACCGCACGCCCCACCTGCAGTACAGCGACGACGACGGCGCGAGCTGGTCCGCGCCGCAGGACGTCACCCGGGACCTGCGGCCGCCCGGCTGGAACTCCTGGTACGCCACCGGCCCCGGGCACGGCCTCCGGCTCACCCACGGGCCGCACCGCGGCCGCCTGGTCGTCGGGCTCAACGCCGAGAGCCACGACGGCACCCGCGTCCGCGCCAACCACGCGGCGCTCGCCCTCAGCGACGACGGAGGTGCGCACTGGCGGCTGGGGGCGGTCGACACCCACGAGATCACTCCGGAGGGCACGTACGGGCAGAAGCCGTCCGAGCTGACGCTCGCCGAGCGGTCCGACGGATCGGTGTACGCGGGCGGGCGCGAGCAGGACGGCACCGAGCTCGGCAACCGCGACTTCGCCGTCAGCCCGGACGGGGGCACGGGGTTCGACGGGCCGTTCCGGGCGGTCCCGGACCTCTACACCCCCATGGTGCAGGGGTCGGTGGCCGTGCCGCGCCCCGGGCGCTGGCTCTTCGCCTCGCCCGCCGACCCCGACCGGCGGCGCTCGATGACGATCCGCTCCTCCTACGACGAGGGCCGTACCTGGGAGGGCGTGGAGCACGGCAGGCTCGTCACGGCCGACTGGGCGGGGTACTCCGACATGGCCGTCGTCGAGGGAGGCTCCGAAGGCTCCGGCGCCGAACACCCCGACGCCAAGGACCTTGCGGACTTCGGCGGCGTCACGACCGGCCTGCTCTACGAGGCGGGCAGGCGGGACGCGCGCGACGAGATCCGGTTCGCCCGCTTCACGGAGGAGTGGCTGGGTCCCCGCGCCGTGCCCTCGCCGGTGACGCCGGACCGGGCGCCGGGGGCGCGGGGCGCGCTCGTCCTGGGAGGTCCGCGCCCGGTCGCCGGGCGCTTCGGCGGGGCCCTCGCCTTCGACGGCGCGGACGACGCCGTGCGGCTTCCCTACCGTCCCTCCCTGCCGCTGGGGACACGGGACTTCACGGCGTCCCTGTGGTTCCGGTCCCGGTCCGCAGCCGCAACTGCGACTACGGCTACGGCTGCGACTTCGGCTACAGCTACGGCCGCGCGGGGCGAGCAGCCGCTGCTGTGGATGGGCGGGATGGGCGGGGCGCCCCAGGTGGCGCTCCGGCTCGCGCCCGGAGGGCGGGTCACCGGGCAGGTGACGGCGGTCGCCGGGGCGGGGCCCGCCCGGACGGTCGTCCTGCGGTCCGCCGGCACGTACGGGGACGGGCGGTGGCACCATGCGGTGCTGCGGCGCGGCGGGGGGCGGATCGTCCTCACCGTGGACGCGGCGGCGGTGCGGGCGGGCGGCGTGCCGGGGACGGTGAGCCGTAATTCGACGTTCGGGGTGCACTTGGGGCAGCGCCCGGACGGCCGGGAGCACCTGACCGGGGAGCTGGATGACGTCCGGGTGTACGGGCGGGCGCTGACGGACCGTGAGATCGCGCGGCTGGGCAGGGGCGGAAGGCCGGGCCCGAGGTCTGGCCTGGGACCGGGGCCGGGGCCGGGACCGGGATCCCCGCGCGACCTCGTCCTGTGGCTGCCGCTGGACCACACCAGCTGAACCGGCTGACCCGGCTGACCAGAGCCCCAGGTCTCCCGCCCGACGCGGCCGGGCCCCCGTCGACCGGGCGACGTGGCCCGGCCCCGCCGCCGACCGGACGCCGCGCCCCGGGCGACCCCGCTCTCCGCAGCCCGCCCGCCACCGTAGACCAGCCCCGCCCGTCGCCTTCCAGGAACCGCCTGCCGCCGTCCAGGAACCGCCGCCGGCCGCGCCGCCCCAGTGCCGGCCCAGCCGTCAAGTACGAGCCGGCGCCGCCACAACGGCGGGCTCCTGCGCCGCCGCCCGGCGCCCGTGCCTCTTCGCGAGGACCGCCCCCACCATCAGCTGCATCTGGTGGAAGAGCATCAGCGGCAGCACGGCCAGGCTCGCCTCGGCCCCGAACAGGACGCCCGCCATCGGCAGGCCCGCCGCCAGGCTCTTCTTCGAGCCGCAGAAGACGATGGCCAGCCCGTCCTCACGGCTGAAGCCGAGCCGGCGCGAGCCGAAGGTGGTGACCGTGAGCATCAGCCCCAGGAGTGCGGCCTCCACCCCCAGGAGGGCCAGCAGCCGCAGCGGGGTGACCTCGTGCCAGATGCCGCGGACCATGCCCGCGCTGAACGCCGTGTAGACGACCAGGAGGATCGAGCCGCGGTCCACGTAGCCGAGCACCTTCTTGTGCCGGGTGAGGAAGCCGCCCACGCGGCGGCGCAGCAGCTGGCCCGCGAGGAAGGGCACGAGGAGCTGCAGCACGATCGACAGCAGCGAGCGGGAGGAGAAGCCGCCGCCGCTGTTGCCGAGGAGGAGGGCGGCGAGCAGCGGGGTGAGGGCGATGCCGACGATGCTGGAGAAGGACCCGGCGCACACCGCCGCCGCCACGTTGCCGCGCGCGATGGACGTGAAGGCGATCGAGGACTGGATGGTCGAGGGCACCAGGCACAGGAACAGCAGCCCGGAGTACAGCTGCGGGGTGAGGACGACGGGGACCAGGCCGCGGGCGGCGAGGCCGAGGAGCGGGAAGAGCACGAAGGTGCAGCCGAGGACGGTCAGGTGCAGCCGCCAGTGGCGCAGGCCGTCCATCGCCTCGCGGGTGGAGAGGCGGGCGCCGTAGAGGAAGAACAGCAGCGCCACGGCGCCGGTGGAGGCGCCGCCCGCGACGGTCGCCGCCTGGCCCCGGGCGGGCAGGAGGGCGGCGAGGGCCACGGTGCCCAGGAGGGCCGCTACATAAGGATCGATGGGAACGCGTATACGAATGCGCGGCATGGACCCCAGCCTGCCGTCCCGCGCGGCTATCCGGAACCCCGTTTGCTGCTCTGACTGTCATCACGGATCGCGATGAGCAGGGGGGACGGCGCTAGGCTCGTCGGGTGTTCGAGCCCGTGCAGCTCCGTACGTTCCTGGCCGTCGCGCAGACGCTGAGCTTCACCCAGGCGGCCGTCCGCCTGGGCGTCCGGCAGTCGACGGTGAGCCAGCAGGTCCGCAGGCTGGAGGCGGCGGCCGGGCGGCAGCTGTTCACCCGCGACACGCACAGCGTGCGGCTGACCGAGGACGGCGAGGCCATGCTGGGCTTCGCCCGCACGATCCTGGAGGCGAACGAACGCGCCGTGCACTGGTTCGCCGGCACCCGGCTGCGCGGGCGGCTGCGGTTCGGAGCGTCGGAGGACTTCGTGCTGACCCGGCTGCCCGAGGTACTGGAGGGGTTCCGGCGCGAGCACCCGGAAGTGGACCTGGAGCTGACCGTCGACCTGTCGGAGACGCTGCAGCGGCGGCTGGCGGCCGGGCGGCTGGACCTGGTGCTCGCCAAGCGCCACCCCGACGAGCCGCACGGCCGGCTGGTGTGGCGCGACCGGCTGGTGTGGATCGGCGGCGAACGGCTGCACCTGGACCCCCACCGGCCGCTGCCCCTGATCGCCTTCCCGGCGCCCGCGGTGACCCGGGCGCGCGCCCTGGAGGTGCTGGAGCGCAGCGGCCGGGCCTGGCGGGTGGTCTGCACGAGCGGCAGCCTCAACGGCCTGGTCGCGGCTGCCCGCGCGGGCCTCGGCGTCATGGCGCACACGCTGGGCATGATCCCGCCGGGCCTGGTCCGCCTTCCTCCCGGCTCCGGCCTGCCGGATCTCGGCGGGGTGGACGTGGTGCTGCTGCACGGCACCGCGCCGGACAGTGCGGCGCGAGCGCCCGCGGAGGCACTGGCCCAGGCCGTGCTCGCGGCGGGCGACCGGCTGCAGGCGTAGCGCGGGCTCCCCGCGCGCCGGGAATCCGGCCGGCCCGGCTCCCGCGCGCCGGGAATCCGACCGCTCCGGCTCCCGCGCTTCCGGAGTCCGACCGCGCGGACTCTCCGGCGTCCGGAATCCGACCACGTCCGGATTCCGGGCACGCTAGGGGATCCGCCCCAACAGGACACCCTTTCAGGGGGATTGAGGGCCCGGCGAGCCGGGTAGGGGCATCGCGCTGTGCGGAGCATGACAAGGAGCTGCCCGTTGCGCGAGAGCTGCCCGTTGCACGAGTTCACCGCGCCGCCTCTCGTGACGGCGCACCCCGTCGGAGGCCTGGCGGACGTCGTGTTCGACCGCGCCGCGGAGGATCCCGGGCAGGCGGCGTTCGGCCGGAAGGGGCCGGACGGCCGCTGGCGGGACGTGACGGCGGCCGCATTCCGGGACGAAGTACTGGCGCTGGCCAAGGGCCTGCTCGCCGAGGGCGTGCGGTTCGGCGACCGGGTCGCCGTCATGTCCCGTACGCGCTACGAGTGGACGCTCTTCGACTTCGCGCTGTGGTCGATCGGCGCCCAGCCCGTGCCGCTGTACCCGACGGCCTCCCCCGAGCAGGTCTCCTGGATCCTGCACGACGCGGGCGTGACGGCGTGCGTCGTCGAGCACGGGGACCACGCGATGACGGTCGGCTCGGTCGTCGACCGGCTGCCGGGGCTGAACCGCCTGTGGCAGCTGGACGCCGGGGCCGTCGAGACGCTGAGCGCAGCCGGGGCCCGGATCGGCGACGAGGTGGTGGAGCGGCACCGGATGGCGCTCACCCCGGCGACGCCCGCCACCGTCGTCTACACCTCCGGCACCACGGGCCGCCCCAAGGGCTGCGTGCTGACCCACGCCAACTTCATGGCGGAGGCCGACAACGTCGTCAGGCGCTACGAGCAGGTCTTCCGCTCCCGCCCGGGCGACGAGGCGGCGACGCTGCTGTTCCTGCCGCTGGCCCATGTGTTCGGGCGGATGGTGCAGGTCGCGGCGGTGCGCGGGCGGGTCAAGCTGGGCCACCAGCCGCAGCTGACCGCCGCCGCGCTGCTGCCGGACCTGCGGGCGTTCCGGCCCACGTTCGTCCTCGCGGTCCCCTACGTCCTGGAGAAGATCTTCGCGCTGGCCCGGCGCGCGGCGGAGGCCGACGGCCGGGCCGCGCCGTTCGAGCGGGCCGTCGACGTGGCGGTGCGGTACGCGGAGGCGCTGGAGCACCGGGCGTTCGGCACCGGCGCGGGGCCCGGGGCCGGGCTGCGCCTCCAGCACCAGGTCTTCGACCGGCTCGTCTACGCCAAGGTGCGGGAGGCGCTGGGCGGACGGGTGCGGCACGCCATGTCGGGCGGCTCGGCGATGGACAGAAGGCTGGGGCTGTTCTACGCGGGCGCGGGCGTGACCGTGCTGGAGGGGTACGGGCTGACGGAGACGACCGGGGCCGCGACCGCCAACCCGCCCGAGCGGCCCCGCTTCGGCACGGTCGGGCAGCCGGTCCCCGGCACCACCGTGCGCATCGCCGGGGACGGCGAGATCTGGCTGCGCGGCGGCCAGGTCTTCGCCGGCTACCTGGGCGACGCGAAGGCGACGGGCGCGGTGCTGCAGCAGGGCTGGTTCGCGACGGGCGACCTGGGGCGGCTGGACGGGGACGGCTATCTGACCATCACCGGGCGGAAGAAGGAGATCCTGGTGACGTCGGGCGGCAAGAGCCTGTCGCCGGTGGCCCTGGAGGAGCGCGTACGGGCCCACCCGCTCGTCGCCCACTGCGTCGTCGTGGGCAACGACCGCCCCTACGTGGCCGCGCTGGTGACGCTGGACGAGGAGGCGGTCGCGCACTGGCTGCACCTGCACGGCAAGGAGCCCGCGGACCCCGGCGGGCTGCTGCGCGACGCGGATCTGGAGGCCGAGATCCGGCGGGCCGTGGTGGCCGCGAACACCCTCGTCTCACAGGCCGAGTCCATCCGGACCTTCCGGATCCTGAGCGCCCGGTTCACCGAGGAGGACGGCCTGCTGACCCCGTCGCTGAAGCTCAGACGGAAGGCGATCGAGGTGGCGTACGCGCGCGAGGTCGATGCGCTGTACCACGGGTAACACCGGAACGGCTCGCGCAGGTGGAATCGCCGACGACCTCGGGGAATAGCGTGCTAGCTACACCTGTTCACAAGTGGAGTAACACGTACCGCTTTCTCCGAACGTAAGGAACGAGCACCCGTGAGCAAGGCCTCCCCCTTCCCCGCCACCGTCACCCTCAACAACGGCGTCGAGATGCCGCGGCTCGGATTCGGCGTCTGGCAGGTTCCCGACGCCGAGGCCACGGCCGCCGTCGAGACGGCCCTGGCCGCCGGATACCGCAGCATCGACACGGCGGCGGTGTACGAGAACGAAGCCGGCACGGGCAAGGCCCTCACCGGCTCGGGCATCCCGCGCGACGAGCTGTTCGTGACGACGAAGCTGTGGAACCACGCCGCCGAGACCTGGACGCGCGAGGGCGTCCTGCGCGAGTTCGACGCCTCGCTGGAGCGGCTCGGCCTCGACTACGTCGACCTGTACCTCATCCACTGGCCGCGCGCCTTCCGCGACGACTACCTCACCATCTACCGCACGTTCGAGGAGATCGCCGCGAGCGGCCGCGCCCGGGCGATCGGCGTCTCCAACTTCAAGCCCGCCCACCTGGAGCGGCTGCTGGCCGAGACGACCGTCGTCCCGGCCGTCAACCAGATCGAGCTCCACCCGTTCCTGCCCCAGGCCGAGCTCCGCGCCTTCCACGAGCGCCACGGCATCACCACCGAGGCGTGGTCGCCGCTGGGCCAGGGCAAGGACCTGCTCACCGCGCCCGTCATCGCCGGAGTCGCGGAGAAGCACGGCCGCACCCCGGCGCAGGTCGTGCTGCGCTGGCACCTGCAGCTGGGCAACGTGGCGATCCCCAAGTCCGTGACGCCCTCCCGCATCCGCGAGAACATCGACGTCTCCGGCTTCTCCCTCGACGCCGAGGACCTCGCGGCGATCGCGGCGCTCGACAGCGGCACCCGCCTGGGCCCGGACCCGGACGAGTTCGACATCTAGCACGCTCCGGGGCGCCGGTGCGGGCGGCCAGGGCCGGCGGGCCGCTTAGAGTCATGTCCATGTTCTTCGCGCCCTGGACCCCGCCGACCGACATCGAGGCGCAGTTGCAGGCCGCGACGGCGCACGGGGACTGGGACGGCCAGCTCGGCGCCCTCGCGGTGGCCGAGCTGTACATGGAGGAGGGCCGGGCCGAGGCCGACGGGCTGGTGCCGCCCGCACCGCTCGTGCCGTACCGCGACCCGGCCTCGGGCAAGCGCTGCCTGCCCGTCTTCACCCGCGGCGCGCTGCCGCCCTGGCGCCCCGACCGGGTCCTCCAGCGCACCGGGCTGGACGACCTGGCCCTGGAGTGGCCGCACGACAAGTGGCACTTGGCGGTGAACCCCGGGCACCCGTCCGCGGCCGTCGTCCCGGCCACCCCGCTGGACCGCGAGGCCTGGCTGGAGGTCTGCGACGAGGCGCCGCCGCGCGCGTCCGGCCGCCTGCTGTCCCTGTACACCGGCCCCCTGCACGGCCCGCTCGCCCACGGTCTGGCCTGCGGCGCACCGCTCGCCGTGCGCGACGGCGTGCCCTGGAACGAGCTCGGCGGCGTCTACCGCGACTACGACGAGGACCGCGTCGTCCTGCACGGCACGTGGGGCGTCGCCGATCCCGCGGGCTGGTGGCACCTGACGCAGCGGCTGCTCGCCGGGGACGGGGCGGAGCGGGAGACCGAGTTCGCGCTGCGGGCCCGCGAAGGCCTCGCCGGGCACTCCGCCGACGGGGCGCCGGCGACCGCACAGTGGCGGGAGGCGGTCACCCACGTGCTGGCGCACCGGGCCGCGGACGCGGCGGAGATCCAAGCGCTGGACACCACCGTCACGCGCATAGCCGCGGCCGAGGAACAGCTGGTGCGCGATGCCGTACTGCAGCCGGGCCGGCGCGTCGTGTCCACCGCGGCCCACGGCCTCGCGTGCGCGGTGGCCCTCGCCCGGCTGGGGCTCTCCGCTCGGCTGTGCTCCCCGGCCGATGCGGAGCGGGTCGTCCTGACGGCCGGTGAGACCGCCCGCAGGACGTACGCGTCGTGGCCCGCCTTCTCCGCGGGCCTCCTGCTGGGCGCCACCCTCAGGCCGGGAGCCGGGGACCCCCGCGCCGGGGACCCCCGCGCCGCCGTCTCCGGACACACCGCCGCGGTGAGCGCGCACCACCTGCTCCTCGGCGACCCTGCCAGTCCCTGGCGCAACATTCCCTGGTCGTGACGGCCCTGCCGCCCCGCCCCCGCGGGACGCCGGGCGGACAATCACGGGATGGGTGCGGACAGGCGCAGCGACCGAGGGCGGGACAGCGCGGCGAGCCGGGGCGCCGGTGTGTCCATCGCCCTGTTCACCTCCGATCTCCGGCTGCACGACAACCCCGTGCTCACCGCGGCCCTGCGGAGCGCGCCGCACGTCGTCCCGCTGTTCGTCGTGGACTCGGGCATCGCCGCCGCCGGCTTCGCCGTGCCCAACCGCGCCGCGTTCCTGGCCGACTGCCTCGCCGCGCTCGACGAGGGACTGCGGGCCCGCGGCGGGCGGCTCGTGGTGCGCAGCGGCGAGGTCGTGGCGCAGACCTGCGCGCTGGCCGCCGCCACCGGCGCGGGCGAGGTGCACGTCGCCGCGGGCGTGAGCGCGTACGCCCTGCGCCGCGAGGAGCGGCTGCGGTCGGTCCTGGAAGCGGACGGGCGACTGCTGCGGGTGCACGACGCGGTGGTCACGGCGGTGCCGCCCGGTGCCGTCCTGCCCGCCGGCAAGGACCACTACGCGGTGTTCACCCCGTACTTCCGCCGCTGGTCGGCCGAGCCGCTGCGGCCGGTGCTGCCCGCCCCGCGC
>NZ_JBAMDC010000025.1:0-49650 GCF_036961605.1 Streptomyces sp. KLMMK | reverse complement strand
ACGGCGGCCTCACCGCCCTGCCCGGGCTCCGGCTGCGCTGCACCGTCCCCTACGACCTGCTGTTCGCCCGCCGCGGCACCGCCCACGACGTCCACCGCCTGGAACTGCGCCCCGCCCCCGCGGAACCGCCCGTCCCGCTCGGCCGTCTCACGGGCGACGGCGTGGACCGCAAGCGCACCGACGTGCACCCCGCGCGCGACCTGGAACACCCGGTGCGGGGTACCGTCGCCGTGCGCCCCGTCTTCGACCCGGAGAACGATCTCACCCTTGACGTAAGCGACGTGACTCAAGCCACAATGTAGCCTCGACAAGCAACCGAAATCCCTCCCAACGGTCTTAACCGACGGATCGGACCGGACCGCAGAAGCATCCGGCCGACAGGGGAGACCCGTACACCCAGGCCAGGGGGAAGGACGGACGCGCCGCCCGTAACGCCGCGCACACACCGCCATGAAGATCTCTTTCCTTTTGCAGAACGCCTACGGCATCGGCGGCACGATCCGCTCCACCTTCAACGTCGCCGGCGCGCTCGCCGCCCGGCACGAGGTGGAGATCGTGTCCATCCACAGGACCGGTGGCACACCCAAGCTCCCCCTGCACCGCAAGGTGAAGCTGGTCCACCTGATCGACACCCGCGCCGAGACCGGCGCCGACCGGGACAACCCGCTCCTGGAGCAGGACAGCGCCCACATCCCGCCCGTCGAGGCCAAGGGCGCGCACTTCAGCGCCCTGACCGACAAGCGCGTCGCCGAGCACCTCGCCCGCACCGACGCCGACGTCGTCGTCGCCACCCGCCCCGGCCTGGTCATGTACCTGGCCGAATTCGGGCAGGAGCGCTACCTGCGGATCGGCCAGGAGCACCGGATCTACGGCACCCACGAGCCGAACATCCGCGCCGCCCAGGACCGCGCCATCCCGCACCTCGACGCCCACACCGCCGTCTCCGACGCCGACGCCGCGACCCACCGCGAGCAGTTCCCCGGCATCAGGACCAAGCTCGTCGCGCTGCCCAACGGCGTCCCCGCCTCCGAGGTCGAGCCCTCCGACGGCACCGCCAAGCTCGTCGTCGCCGCCGGCCGCCTCATCCCCGTCAAGCGCTACGACCTCCTGGTCAAGGCCTGGGTCACCGTCGCCGCCGCCCGCCCCGACTGGAAGCTGCGCATCTACGGCCGCGGCCCCCAGCAGGCGAAGCTGCGCGAGCAGATCGACCAGCTCGGCCTCACCGAGCACATCACCCTCATGGGCCCCCACTCCCCCATCGAGACCGAGTGGGCCAAGGGCTCGATCGCCGCCGTGACCTCCCGCGAGGAGTCCTTCGGCATGACGATCGTGGAGGCCATGAACTGCGGCGTCCCCGTCGTCGCCACCGACTGCCCGCACGGCCCCGGCGAGATCATCAAGGACGGCCACGACGGCCTCCTCGTCACCAACCTCGACAGCGACGCCATCGCCAAGGGCCTCCTCAAGCTCATCGAGGACGACGAGCTGCGGCACGCCATGGGCAAGGCCGCCCTCGTCTCCGCCGAGCGCTACCACCCCGACGCCATCGCCCGCCGCTACGAGGAGCTCATCGAGAGCCTCGGCGGGGTCCGCGACGGCTCCGCCCCGGCAGCGGCGGCCCCCGCGGGCTCCGGCACCGCCGAGCGCAAGCCCGCGCCCGTCCCGCTGACGAAGATGCTGCGCCGCACCGCCGGCAAGATCCTCCGCCCGCTGCGCCGCGGCGTCGCCAAGCCCTCCACCCCGCCGGTGAAGGCCGCGATCAAGGAGATCGTCCGCAAGCCGCTGCGCTGCACCGCCTCCTGCCGCGTCGACGCCGACGGCAACATCCTCGTCTCCGTCGACCGCAAGGGCCTCTCCGGCGAGAAGCTCTCCCTCACAGTCACCCGCCGCAAGGAGGGCAAGCCCGTCGCCGTGCCGCTGAAGGCACCGGCCGGCCCGAAGGACCCGTACACCGCCGTCCTCGACCGCAAGCAGCTGCGCCTGGGCGAGGGCCGCTGGGACCTCCACGTCGTCCGCGGCGACGACGGCGCCCGCCGCCGCGTCGTCTCTCACCTCGCCGAGGGCCGCGGCCTGGTCGAGCTGGAGCCGCTGCCCGACGCGCCCTTCACCTGGTGGGTGCCCTACCCGACGGTCGACGGCTTCCTCGCCCTGCGCGCCTGGAACCGCCCCGTCCACGCCGAGGCCCGCCTCGTCCGCCAGGACGAGACCGCCCTCACCGTCGAAGGCACCCTGCACGGCGCCGAGTTCGCCGACGGCGCCGAGCCGGTCCTCGTCGCCACGCCCCGCGCGGACACGGCCGACAAGGTCACCGCGCAGGTCACCGCCGTCGGCAGCGCGGCCTTCCGCGTGACCGTCCCCTACGCCGAGCTGCGGCACGCCCGCGGCACCGGCGAGGAGAACACCGTCTGGGACCTGGCCCTGCGCCTGACCCCGGACGGCGAGCCGGTCAAGGTGGCCCGCCTCGTCGGCGACATCGTCGACCGCAACAAGACGGACCTGTACCCGAAGGTCGACGGCATCAAGCCGTACTTCACGGTCAACAGCGACCTGGCGGTCAGCTGCCCCGCCTAACCCCGAAACGCAGGTGGGGCCCGGCTTTCGCCGGGCCCCACCTGCGTTTCGTCAGCAGCAACCCGCGCCGGGCAGCGTCCTCTTGTTCCGCGCCGCGATGTTCCGCGCCGCGAGCTCGGAGTCGGCCGGATAGCCGACCTCCTCCAGCGTGAGCCCGTGCGGGCGCACCACGTGCACGGCCGAATCGCGCACCCGCGCCGCCAGCACCTTGCCCGGCCAGTCCACCGGCCGGTGCCCGTCACCCACGAACAGCAGCGCACCCACCAGCGACCGCACCATGTTGTGGCAGAACGCGTCCGCCCGCACGGTCGCCGTGATGACGCCGGAGGCGTCCCGCTCCCAACTCAGCTGCTGCAGCGTCCGGATGGTCGTCGCACCCTCGCGCCGCTTGCAGTAGGCGGCGAAGTCGTGCTCGCCGATCAGCGCCTTCGAGGCCGCGTTCATGGCGTCGACGTCCAACGGCCAGTCGTGCCACAGCACATGACCGCGCAGCAGCGGATCGACACCGCCGTGACGGTCCGTCACCCGGTAGGCATAGCGCCGCCAGATCGCGGAGAAGCGCGCGTTGAACCCGGCCGGCGCCTCGGCGACCTTCCACACCCGCACGTCGTGCGAAAGCCGGCCGGCCAGCCGGCGCAGCAGCTTCTCCTCGTGCTCGGCCCATACCTCGGCCGGCAGGTCGACGTGCGCGACCTGGCCCCGGGCGTGCACTCCGGAGTCGGTACGGCCCGCGACCGTCAGCTCGTACGTCTCCTTGGACCGGGTCACGGTCCGGATCGCGGCCTCCAGCTCGCCCTGGACCGTGCGCTGGCCCTCGCGCTGCTTGGCCCAGCCGGAGAAGTCCTTGCCGTCGTACGAAAGGTCCAGCCGCACCCGTACGTAACCGGGTGCCACCTCGTCACTCACCAGGGGTTCCTCTCAGAAATGCGGGACGGGCCCGCCCCCGGAAAGGGGCGGGCCCGTCACTGACACGCATCAGCGTTGTCAGGCGTCCTTCGACTCCTCGGCCGGAGCCTCGGCGGCAGCCTCGGACTCCTTGACCGCACGCTTGGTGGCGGCCTCGGCCTCGGCGACGGTCGCCTTCTTGGCGATCTCGCCCTCGACCAGCTCGATCACGGCCATGGGCGCGTTGTCGCCACGGCGGTTACCGATCTTGGTGATGCGGGTGTAGCCACCCGGACGCTCGGCGAAGCGCGGAGCGATCTCGGTGAAGAGCACGTGCACGATGCCCTTGTCCGTGATCGTCTGCAGCACCTGGCGACGGTTGTGGATGTCGCCCTTCTTCGCCTTGGTGATCAGGCGCTCGGCGACCGGACGCAGGCGGCGGGCCTTGGCCTCGGTCGTCGTGATGCGGCCGTGCTCGAAGAGCGACTTGGCGAGGTTCGCCAGCATCAGCTTCTCGTGCGCGGCACCGCCGCCCAGACGGGCACCCTTGGTGGGACGCGGCATGGTGTTTCTCCTAGGTGTCTGCCCCGGCCGTATCAGGTACCGGGGTCAGTATCCGAGCGGGCGGTCGCCCGTCGGAGACCCGCGCCCCGTAAGGGGCGCGGGGAACTGCGCGACCAGCCGAAACCGGCCGGCAGCCAAGATCGAGCCGTGAGACCCGAGCTCTTAGTACTGCTCAGTCTCCACGAACCCGGCGTCCGCGTCGTCGTCCGCGCCAAAGGCGTCGGCGGCGGCGGTCGGGTCGAATCCGGGCGGGCTGTCCTTGAGGGCCAGGCCCATGCCGGCCAGCTTCGCCTTGACCTCGTCGATCGACTTCGCACCGAAGTTGCGGATGTCGAGCAGGTCGGCCTCGGAGCGGGCCACGAGCTCACCCACGGAGTGGATGCCCTCGCGCTTGAGGCAGTTGTACGAGCGGACCGTGAGCTCGAGCTCCTCGATCGGCAGCGCAAGGTCGGCGGCCAGGGCGGCGTCCGTCGGGGACGGGCCCATGTCGATGCCCTCGGCGTCGATGTTGAGCTCGCGGGCCAGACCGAACAGCTCGACCAGGGTCTTACCGGCGGACGCCATGGCGTCGCGCGGGCGCATGGCCTGCTTGGTCTCGACGTCGACGATCAGCTTGTCGAAGTCGGTGCGCTGCTCGACTCGGGTCGCCTCGACCTTGTAGGTGACCTTGAGGACCGGCGAGTAGATGGAGTCGACCGGGATGCGGCCGATCTCCTGGCCCACCTGCTTGTTCTGGACAGCGGAGACGTAGCCGCGACCGCGCTCGACGGTCAGCTCCATCTCCAGCTTGCCCTTGGCGTTCAGGGTCGCCAGAACCAGGTCGGGGTTGTGCACCTCGACACCGGCCGGCGGGGCGATGTCGGCGGCGGTGACCAGACCCGGGCCCTGCTTGCGCAGGTACATCACGACCGGCTCGTCGTGCTCCGAGGAGACGACCAGCTGCTTGATGTTCAGGATGAGGTCGGTGACGTCCTCCTTGACGCCCGGCACGGTGGTGAACTCGTGCAGGACACCGTCGATGCGGATGGACGTGACCGCCGCACCCGGGATCGAGGAGAGGAGCGTACGGCGCAGGGAGTTGCCGAGGGTGTAGCCGAAGCCCGGCTCCAGCGGCTCGATCACGAACCGGGAGCGGAACTCGTCGACGACCTCTTCGGTCAGCGAGGGGCGCTGAGCGATCAGCATGCGATGAATCCTTCAGTCATGGACACCCACTATTTGATGTCCCGAGGTATTACAAGGATACGGGCGGTACGGCTCCCAGGAAGGGAAGCCGTACCGCCCAGACCCTCAAGGCAGCAGCCGAAGCCGCGCAGCGTCAGACGCGGCGACGCTTCGGGGGGCGGCAGCCGTTGTGCGGGGTCGGGGTGACGTCCTGGATGGAGCCGACCTCGAGACCGGTCGCCTGGAGCGAACGGATGGCGGTCTCACGACCGGAACCCGGGCCCTTGACGAAGACGTCGACCTTGCGCATGCCGTGCTCCTGCGCACGACGCGCGGCGGACTCGGCGGCCATCTGCGCGGCGAACGGGGTGGACTTGCGCGAGCCCTTGAAGCCGACGTGGCCGGCGGAGGCCCAGGAGATCACGTTGCCGGTCGGGTCCGTGATGGACACGATCGTGTTGTTGAACGTGCTCTTGATGTGCGCGTGGCCGTGAGCGACGTTCTTCTTTTCCTTGCGGCGCACCTTCTTGGCAGCGCCCTGACGACCCTTGGGGGGCATGTCTTACTCCTGATGGAGGGAGGTGGTCGGTCCTACAGCGAAGACCGCTGGAATGCGGCCGACCCGGGGGTTGCCCCCCGGAGCACCGCAGCGTCCGCTGTGGACTACTTCTTGCCCGGCTTCTTCTTGCCGGCGATGGCGCGACGCGGGCCCTTGCGGGTACGAGCGTTCGTGCTGGTGCGCTGACCGTGGACCGGCAGGCCACGACGGTGACGCAGACCCTGGTAGCAGCCGATCTCGACCTTGCGGCGGATGTCGGCCTGGATCTCGCGACGGAGGTCACCCTCGGTCTTGAGGTTGGCGTCCACGTACTCGCGGATCTTGACCAGGTCCTCTTCGGGAAGGTCACGAACGCGGGTGTTCGGGTTCACACCGGTGGCGGCGAGAGTCGCCTGCGACTGGGTGCGGCCGATACCGAAGACGTAGGTGAGTGCAACCTCCACGCGCTTGTCGCGCGGGATGTCAACACCGGAAACGCGTGCCATTCAATGGCTCCAGATGTTCTCGGGGGTCTGACACAGAACCGATCCCGGCCGCCGTACTAGGTACGTTCCGGGTCCCCGGCCCCCGCCGGAGGTGTCGCCAGTGAGCACTGGACGGGTTCTGCGTATGTACGTTTTTGCTCGCGTCGCGCGAAGAAACTGCGAAGTGCAGGTTCTGCGTCAGCCCTGGCGCTGCTTGTGGCGCAGGTTGTCGCAGATGACCATGACCCGGCCGTGGCGGCGGATCACCTTGCACTTGTCGCAGATCTTCTTGACGCTCGGCTTGACCTTCATGGGTGTGAGGTTCTCCGGGTCAGTGCCGTCGCCCCGTACGAGCGGGACGGCGACAAGATCTACTTGTAGCGGTAGACGATCCGGCCACGCGTCAGGTCGTAGGGAGAGAGCTCCACGACGACCCGGTCATCCGGAAGGATGCGGATGTAGTGCATCCGCATCTTGCCGCTGATGTGCGCGAGGACCTTGTGACCGTTCTGGAGCTCCACCTTGAACATTGCGTTCGGCAGAGACTCGATCACGGTGCCCTCGATCTCGATGGCACCTTGCTTCTTGGCCACGCTTCGCCTTTCGAATCGGCTACCTTGATCAACTCTCGTATGTGCGTGCCATCGGTACGAAGGCATGCGGATACACGAGAGCCGACGCGTCAGTCTACGTCAGGGCAACCCGAAAGACTAATCCAGGGGTGACTGCCCAGCCGCAGTGATCCTTATGCGGCGCCCCGGGCGAGCGGGTCCGGAGCCGCGGTGACCCCGTATTCCGCCAGCTTCGCCTTGCCGCCGTCGACCGCCGTCAGGACCAGCGGCCCTTCCTCCGTCAGGGCGACGGAGTGTTCCCAGTGGGAGGACCAGGACATGTCGTCCGTGAGGACCGTCCAGTCGTCCTCCAGGACGTGCGTACGGGCCGTGCCGAGGCTCACCATGGGCTCGATGGCGATACAGAAGCCCGGGACGAGCTTGGGGCCCTTGCCGCGCTTGCGGGAGACGTAGTTCAGCAGGTGCGGGTCCATGTGCATCTCGGAGCCGATGCCGTGGCCGCCGTAGTCCTCGATGATCCCGTACTTCCCGGAGGCCGGGCGGGGCTGGCGGCGGATGTAGCCCTCGATCGCCCGGGAGATGTCCACCAGGCGGTTGCCGTTCTTCACGGCGGCGATGCCGGCCCACATGGACTCCTCGGTCACCCGGGAGAGCTCCAGCAGCTCCGGAGCGTGACCGGTGCCCACGAAGGCCGTGAAGGCCGCGTCACCGTGCCAGCCGTCGATGATGGCGCCGGCGTCGATGGAGATGATGTCGCCGTCCTTGAGGACGGTCTTCGTGTCCGGGATGCCGTGGACGACGACCTCGTTCACCGAGGTGCAGATGGTGGCGGGGAAGCCGCCGTACCCGAGGAAGTTCGACTTCGCGCCGTGCTCGGCGATCACCTTGCGGGCGACGTCGTCCAGGTCCTTGGTCGTGGCACCGGGGACGGCCGCCTCCCGGGTGGCCGCGTGCACGGCGGCGACGACCAGGCCGGCCTCGCGCATCTTCGCGATCTGCTCGGCGGTCTTGATCTCGACCATGGGATGCCTTCCTGGGTCTTACGGTCCAAATGCTCAAACAAACACTACGGCCGCGGTGCCCCGAAGGGCACCGCGGCCGTAGTACGTGCCATGTCAGGCGGCTTCGCGCTCCAGCGCGGCCATCGCCCGCTCCGTCACCTCGGCGACCTTGCCGAGGGCCGGGATCGTCACCACGAGGCCCTGGGCCTTGTAGTAGTCGATGATCGGCTCGGTCTCCGTGTGGTAGACCTCCAGCCGCTTGCGGACGGTCTCCTCGCGGTCGTCCTCGCGCTGGTACAGCTCACCGCCGCACGTGTCGCACTCACCCTCGGTCTTCGGGGGGTTGTAGATCACGTGGAAGATGTGGCTGCTGTCCTTGCGGCACATCCGGCGACCGGCGATCCGCTTGACGACCTCGTCCTCCGGGACCTCCAGGTCCAGGACGGCGTCCAGCTTGAGGCCGCCGGCCTTGAGGATGGCGTCCAGCGCCTCGGCCTGGGCCAGGTTGCGCGGGAAGCCGTCGAGCAGGAAGCCGCCGGCGGCGTCCTCCTTGCCCATGCGGTCCTTGGCCATGCCGATGGTGACCTCGTCCGGCACGAGCTGGCCGGCCCGCATGTACTCCTGGGCCTTCTGGCCCAGGGGCGTGCCCTGGCTGATGTTCGCCCGGAAAAGGTCGCCCGTCGAGATGTGCGGGATCGCGAGGTTCTTGGCGAGGTACGCGGCCTGCGTACCCTTGCCGGCGCCGGGCGGCCCGACGAGGACGATTCGCATCAGCGGAGGAACCCTTCGTAGTTGCGCTGCTGAAGCTGGCTCTCGATCTGCTTCACAGTCTCCAGACCGACACCCACGATGATCAGGATGCTGGTTCCCCCGAACGGGAAGTTCTGGTTCGCGTTGAGTGTGACCAGTGCCACCGTGGGCACCAGGGCGATCAGGCCCAGGTAGAGAGAGCCCGGCCACGTGATGCGGTTCAGCACGTAGCTCAGGTACTCCGCGGTGGGACGACCCGCCCGGATGCCCGGGATGAACCCACCATACTTCTTCATGTTGTCGGCAACTTCTTCGGGGTTGAAGGAGATGGCGACGTAGAAGAAGGCGAAGAAAACGATCAGCAGGAAGTAGGTGGCCATGTAGATCGGGTGGTCACCCTTGACCAGATTGGCGTTGATCCAGTTCGCCCAGCCCGCCTTGGAGCCGGTGAACTGCACGAGCAACGCCGGAATGTAGAGCAGCGACGAGGCGAAGATGACGGGGATCACGCCCGCCTGGTTCACCTTGAGCGGGATGTAGGTGGACGTACCGCCGTAGGAACGGCGGCCGATCATGCGCTTGGCGTACTGCACGGGGATCCGGCGCTGGGCCTGCTCGACGAAGACGACGAGCGCGACCATCGCGAGACCGCACAGGATGACCAGGGAGAACTCCAGCCAACCGCCCATCAGGCTGCCCTGGAGCTTGATCGCCCAGAGAGAGCTCGGGAAACCGGCGGCGATGGAGGTGAACATCAGGATCGACATGCCGTTGCCGATGCCGCGGTCGGTGATGAGCTCACCGAGCCACATGATCAGCGCGGTACCGGCGGTCATGGTGATGACCATGACGACGGTGGTGAAGATCGACTGGTTGGGAACGATCTGGTTCCCGACGGTGCAGCCCCCGAACAAGGCACCGCTGCGGGCCGTGGCGACCAGGCCGGTGCCCTGAAGGATCGCAAGAGCCACGGTCAGATAGCGCGTGTACTGCGTGATCTTCGCCTGACCCGACTGCCCCTCCTTCTTGAGGGCTTCCAGCCGTGGAATGACGACGGTCAGGAGCTGCAGGATGATGCTCGCCGTGATGTACGGCATGATCCCGAGCGCAAAGATCGTGATCTGCAGCAGCGCGCCACCACTGAACATGTTCACGAGGCCGAAGAGGCCCTGACCGCTCTTGGTCTGGTCCATGCACATCTGGACATTGCGGTAGTCGACTCCCGGCACCGGTACGTGCGCACCGAGTCGGAAGAGCACCATGATGCCCAGCGTGAACAGCAGCTTCTTGCGCAGGTCGGGCGTCTTGAACGCCCGGGCGAACGCGGTGAGCACGGTGCCTCCTGCGCCTCTCACGTTGCCACGCGAGAGGTGACGGTCTTGAGGATCGACGAATACTTATCAGTCAAAATCCGCGCGGACACAGGCCGCGCGGAGGTTAACAGTGCACGCCACCTTACCGGCGACCGTGCCCCCCTTGGAACGACCAACCGGGGATGCCCCTTTTGGGACATCCCCGGTTGTCAGTTCAACGAGCTCAGACGAGCTCGGTGACGGTGCCGCCGGCAGCGACAATCTTCTCCTTGGCGGAGCCGGAGACGGCGTCAACCGAAACCTGCAGCGCCACGGAGATCTCGCCCTGGCCCAGGACCTTGACGAGCTGGTTCTTACGAACCGCACCCTTGGCGACCAGGTCGGCCACCGTGACCTCGCCACCCTGCGGGTAGAGCGCGGCCAGCTTGTCCAGGTTCACGACCTGGAACTCGGTGCGGAACGGGTTCTTGAAGCCCTTGAGCTTCGGCAGGCGCATGTGGAGGGGCATCTGCCCACCCTCGAAGCGCTGCGGAACCTGGTAACGGGCCTTGGTGCCCTTGGTACCACGACCTGCGGTCTTACCCTTGGACGCCTCACCACGACCCACACGGGTCTTGGCGGTCTTGGCGCCCGGGGCAGGACGGAGGTTGTGGACCTTCAGCGGGTTCTGCTCCGCCATGTCAGTCGACCTCCTCAACCGTCACGAGGTGGCGGACGGTCTGCACCATGCCGCGGATCTCGGGACGGTCCTCCTTGACAACCACGTCGTTGATCTTCTTGAGACCAAGCGAACGCAGGGTGTCGCGGTGGTTCTGCTTGCTACCGATGTAGGACTTGACCTGCGTGACCTTGAGGCGAGCCATTACGCACCCGCCCCTGCACGCGCCCGCAGCAGAGCGGCGGGAGCCACGTCCTCCAGCGGCAGGCCACGACGGGCGGCGATCTCCTCGGGACGGGAGAGTCCCTGGAGGGCCGTCACCGTGGCGTGCACGATGTTGATCGGGTTCGAAGAACCGAGCGACTTCGACAGGATGTCGTGAACGCCGGCGCACTCGAGCACGGCACGCACCGGGCCACCGGCGATAACACCGGTACCGGGGGAAGCCGGCTTGAGCAGGACGACGCCCGCGGCCTTCTCGCCCTGGATCGGGTGCGGGATGGTGCCCTGGATACGGGGGACCTTGAAGAAGTTCTTCTTGGCCTCTTCCACGCCCTTGGCGATGGCAGCCGGAACTTCCTTGGCCTTGCCGTAACCGACACCCACGGTGCCGTCACCGTCACCCACCACGACGAGCGCGGTGAAGCTGAAGCGACGACCACCCTTGACAACCTTGGCGACGCGGTTGATCGCGACTACGCGCTCAACGTACGCGGTCTTCTCGGCGGCAGCGCCACCGTCGCGACCCTTCCGGTCCCGCCGCTCGCCGCCACCGGCACCGCTTCCGCGGCGCTGGGGTCCAGCCATTGGATTTACCTCTCTCTGTTACGTCCGCTAGCTCCGGAACCGGGGCTTAGAACTTCAGCCCGGCTTCGCGGGCGGCGTCCGCCAGAGCGGCAATGCGCCCGGCGTACTGGTTGCCACCGCGGTCGAACACGACGGCCTCGACGCCGGCGGCCTTGGCGCGCTCGGCGACCAGGGCGCCCACCTTCGTGGCCTGGGCGCTCTTGTCGCCCTCGCCACCGCGGATCGACGCGTCCAGGTGGGACGCCGACGCCAGGGTGTGACCCTTGATGTCGTCGATCACCTGGGCGGTGATGCCACGGTTGGAACGCGTCACGACCAGGCGCGGACGCTCGGCCGTACCCGACATGTTCTTGCGGATGCGGATGTGGCGGCGCTGCTTGGCGGCGCGCTTGTAAGCATCGCCCTTGGCGATCTTCACACCGTATGCCATGGCTTACTTACCAGCCTTTCCGACCTTGCGGCGGATGACCTCGCCCGCGTACTTCACGCCCTTGGCCTTGTAGGGGTCGGGCTTGCGAAGCTTGCGGATGTTGGCGGCAACCTCGCCGACCTTCTGCTTGTCGATGCCCTCGACGCTGAGCTTGGTGGGGGACTCGACCTTGAAGGTGATGCCCTCGGGGGCCTCGATCAGAATCGGGTGGCTGTAGCCCAGGGAGAACTCCAGGTTGGAGCCCTTCGCCTGGACGCGGTAACCGACACCGCTGATCTCAAGAGCCTTGCTGTAGCCCGCGGTCACGCCGGTGATCATGTTCGCCACCAGCGTGCGGGACAGGCCGTGCAGGGCCTTGTTCTGACGCTCGTCGTTCGGACGCGAGACGACAAGGGTGCCGTCCTCGGCCTTAGCGATCTCGATGGGCGCGGCAACGGCGTGCGTGAGGGAACCCTTGGGGCCCTTCACGTGCACCGTACGGCCATCGATGGTGACGTCCACACCAGCGGGAACCTGGATGGGCAGCCGTCCAATACGCGACATTGGCTATTCCTCCGTTCCCTGGTTACCAGACGTAGGCGAGGACTTCCCCACCCACGCCCTTCTTGCTGGCCTGCTGGCCGGTCAGGAGACCGTGGGACGTGGAGATGATCGCCACGCCCAGGCCGCCGAGGACCTTCGGCAGGTTGGTGGACTTTGCGTAGACACGCAGGCCCGGCTTCGAGATGCGCTTGATCCCGGCGATCGAGCGCTCGCGGTTCGGACCGAACTTCAGGTCGATGACGAGGCTCTTGCCGACCTCGGCGTCCTCGACCTTCCAGCCGGCGATGTAGCCCTCCTGCTGCAGGATCTCGGCGATGTGCGCCTTGATCTTGCTGTGGGGCATGGCCACGGAGTCGTGGTAAGCCGAGTTCGCGTTCCGCAGACGGGTCAGCATGTCTGCGATCGGATCGGTCATGGTCATGTTTGGCCTTCGGCCTCTCTCGCCGTGGTTTCCTATCTGCGCCATCCCTCTCCCCGAACAGGGTCGGGGCGGGTGCGGCGCGGGGACCTACGGCGTAGTAAGACGGTCATGGGCGGCGGGCACCCAACCCTTCAACTCTACGCGAGTGAAGAGTCGGGCCCCACCGTCCTTGATGCTTACCGAGAGTCCTGGTCAACCCAAGTGGGTTGTTACCAGGAGCTCTTGGTCACGCCCGGCAGCTCGCCACGGTGAGCCATCTCACGAAGGCACACGCGGCAGAGGCCGAACTTGCGGTACACGGAGTGCGGGCGGCCGCAGCGCTGGCAGCGGGTGTACGCGCGCACACCGAACTTGGGCTTGCGAGCAGCCTTGGCAATAAGAGACTTCTTCGCCATCTCGCTTACGCCTCCTTGAACGGGAAGCCGAGGTGACGAAGGAGGGCGCGGCCCTCGTCGTCGTTGGTCGCCGTGGTCACCACGGTGATGTCCATACCCCGGACGCGGTCGATCTTGTCCTGGTCGATCTCGTGGAACATGACCTGCTCCGTGAGACCGAAGGTGTAGTTGCCCCGACCATCGAACTGCTTCGGGGACAGACCACGGAAGTCGCGGATGCGCGGCAGCGCGAGCGACAGGGTGCGGTCCAGGAACTCCCACATGCGGTCACCACGGAGGGTGACGTGGGCGCCGATCGGCTGGCCCTCACGCAGCTTGAACTGCGCGATGGACTTGCGAGCCTTGGTGACGGCGGGCTTCTGGCCCGTGATCGTGGTGAGGTCGCGGATGGCGCCCTCGATCAGCTTGGAGTCGCGGGCGGCGTCGCCCACACCCATGTTGACCACGATCTTGGTGAGGCCGGGAACCTGCATGACGTTCTCGTACGAGAACTCCTCACGCAGCTTGCCGACGATCTCTTCGCGGTAGCGCAGCTTGAGACGCGGCGCGTTGGTGGTGGCAGTCATCAGATGTCCTCACCGGTGCGCTTGGCAACGCGGATCTTGTTGCCGTTGTCGTCGAAGCGGTAACCGACGCGGGTGACGACCTTCTTGCCGTCCTTCTCCACGATGAGCTGAACGTTGCTCACGTGGATCGGGGCCTCGGTCGTGACGATGCCACCGGTCTTGGAACCACGGGCGGTCTGGCCGGCCTTGGTGTGCTTCTTGACCCGGTTGACACCCTCGACGAGAACACGGTTCTCAGCGGGGAAGGCCTGAACGACCTTGCCCTGCTTGCCCTTGTCCTTACCGGTGATGACCTGGACCAGGTCGCCCTTCTTGATCTTCATCGGTTACAGCACCTCCGGCGCGAGCGAGACGATCTTCATGAACTTCTTCTCGCGCAGCTCTCGGCCCACGGGGCCGAAGATACGGGTGCCGCGGGGGTCACCGTCGTTCTTGAGAACGACAGCGGCGTTCTCGTCGAAACGGATGTACGAGCCATCCGGACGGCGGCGCTCCTTGACGGTGCGAACGATGACGGCCTTGACGACGTCACCCTTCTTCACGTTGCCACCGGGGATCGCGTCCTTGACGGTGGCGACGATGACGTCACCGATGCCCGCGTAGCGGCGACCCGAACCACCGAGAACACGGATGCAAAGGATCTCCTTGGCACCAGTGTTGTCGGCGACCCGAAGTCGCGACTCCTGCTGGATCACGTCTATCTCCTGATCGTCTGCCGGTTCCCGGCGGGGGCCTCACGGTGTTTATTCAAAACAGCCCTGAAGCCCCACGCCGAGCCTGGCGGAACTTATCCGAGGGGAAACCCCCTCAGAAATTACTTGGCCTTCTCGAGGATCTCGACGACGCGCCAGCGCTTCGAGGCGGACAGCGGACGCGTCTCCATCAGGAGGACGCGGTCGCCGACGCCGGCAGCGTTCTGCTCGTCGTGCGCCTTGAGCTTGTTCGTACGGCGGATGACCTTGCCGTACAGCGCGTGCTTGACGCGGTCCTCGACGGCGACGACGACGGTCTTGTCCATCTTGTCGCTGACGACGAGACCCTCACGGGTCTTGCGGAAACCGCGGTCGTTCGTCTCAGTCACATTCTTCTCGCTCATCAGGCGCTCTCCACCGTCTCGATGCCCAGCTCACGCTCGCGCATCAGGGTGTAGATCCGGGCGATGTCCTTACGGACGGACTTGAGCCGACCGTGGTTCTCAAGCTGCCCGGTCGCCGCCTGGAAGCGGAGGTTGAACAGCTCTTCCTTGGCCTCACGGAGCTTCGCGACGAGGTCCTCGTCGTTGAGCTCGCGCAGCTCGGTCGCCTTGATACCAGCGGCCATCACGACTCACCTGCCTCGCGCCGAACAATGCGGCACTTCATCGGAAGCTTGTGCGCGGCGCGGGTCAGCGCCTCACGAGCAACCTTTTCGTTCGGGAAGGACAGCTCGAACATCACCCGACCGGGCTTGACGTTCGCGATCCACCACTCCGGAGAACCCTTACCGGAACCCATGCGGGTCTCGGCCGGCTTCTTGGTCAGCGGACGGTCCGGGTAGATGTTGATCCACACCTTGCCGCCACGCTTGATGTGACGCGTCATGGCGATACGAGCGGACTCGATCTGACGGTTCGTCACGTAGGCCGGGGTCAGGGCCTGGATGCCGTACTCACCGAAGGCGAGCTCGGTGCCACCCTTGGCCATGCCGTTCCGCTTGGGGTGGTGCTGCTTGCGGTGCTTGACCCTGCGAGGGATCAGCATGTCGGTCAGGCCTCCGTTCCGGTGGACTCAGCCGGAGCAGCGGCAGCGGCCTCGGCCTTGGGGGCCTCGGCAGCGGCGTTCTGCTGCGGCTTGCGGCCGCGGCCGCCACGCTCGCCGCCACGGCCACCACGGGCCGGGCGCTCGCCGGCGCCACGGGACGGGCGGTTGCCCGCACGCGCAGCGGCGTTCTCGGCGCGGACCTCGGCGATGTTCTTGACGTCGCCCTTGTAGATCCAGACCTTCACGCCGATGCGACCGAAGGTGGTCTTGGCCTCGAAGAAGCCGTAGTCGACGTTCGCGCGGAGCGTGTGCAGGGGCACACGGCCCTCGCGGTAGAACTCCGAGCGGGACATCTCGGCGCCGCCGAGACGGCCACCGCACTGGATCTTGATGCCCTTGGCGCCGGCCTTCATCGTCGACTGCATGCTCTTACGCATGGCGCGACGGAAGGAGACGCGGGAGGACAGCTGCTCGGCGACGGCCTGGGCCACCAGCTGAGCGTCCACCTCGGGGTTCTTGACCTCGAGGATGTTCAGCTGAACCTGCTTGCCGGTCAGCTTCTCCAGCTCACCGCGGATGCGGTCGGCCTCGGCGCCGCGGCGGCCGATGACGATGCCCGGGCGAGCGGTGTGGATGTCAACGCGGACGCGGTCGCGGGTGCGCTCGATCTCAACCTTCGAGATACCGGCGCGCTCCATGCCCTTCGTCATCATGCGACGAATGGCAACGTCTTCCTTGACGTAGTCCTTGTACAGCTTGTCGGCGTACCAACGGGACTTGAAGTCCGTGGTGATGCCGAGCCGGAACCCGTGCGGGTTAACCTTCTGGCCCATTACCGGGTTCCTTCCTTGCTGCTGACGACCACGGTGATGTGGCTGGTCCGCTTGCGGATCCGGTAGGCACGGCCCTGGGCACGCGGACGGAACCGCTTCAGGGTCGGGCCCTCGTCCACGAACGCCTCGCTGATGTACAGCGACGAAGCGTCCGTGTGGTCGTAGTTGTGCGCGGCGTTGGCAATGGCGCTGTCCAGCACCTTGCCCACCGGCACGCTCGCGGCCTGCGGGGCGAAACGCAGGACCGCCTGAGCCTCCGTGGCGTCCATGCCACGGATGAGGTCCACCACGCGGCGGGCCTTCATGGGCGTGACGCGGATGTACCGCGCCTGGGCCCTGGCTTCCATGGTTGTCCCTTCGGTGTCAGTCATAGTCGTTCGCACCCCGCTTAGCGGCGCTTCGACTTGCGGTCGTCCTTGACGTGGCCGCGGAAGGTGCGGGTCGGCGAGAACTCGCCGAGCTTGTGGCCGACCATCGACTCGGTGACAAACACCGGGACGTGCGTCTTGCCGTTGTGCACCGCGAGCGTGTGGCCGAGCATGGCCGGCACGATCATGGAGCGACGGGACCAGGTCTTGATGACGTTCTTGGTACCAGCCTCGTTCTGAGCGTCCACCTTCTTGATGAGGTGTCCGTCGACGAAGGGTCCCTTCTTGAGACTACGCGGCATCTAAACCCGCTCCTAGCGCTTCTTGTTCGTCTTGCGGCGGCGGACGATGTACTTGTTGCTCGCCTTCTTGGGAGAACGAGTACGACCCTCCTTCTGACCCCACGGGGAGACCGGGTGGCGACCACCGGAGGTCTTACCCTCACCACCACCGTGCGGGTGGTCAACCGGGTTCATCGCGACACCGCGGACGGTCGGGCGAACGCCCTTCCAGCGCATGCGGCCGGCCTTGCCCCAGTTGATGTTCGACTGCTCGGCGTTGCCGACCTCGCCGACCGTGGCGCGGCAGCGGACGTCGACCAGGCGGACCTCGCCGGACGGCATACGCAGGTGGGCGTACTGGCCCTCCTTCGCCAGCAGCTGCACGGAGGAACCGGCAGAGCGGGCGAACTTGGCGCCACCACCGGGACGGAGCTCGATCGCGTGGATCGTGGTACCGACCGGGATGTTGCGGAGCGGGAGGTTGTTGCCCGGCTTGATGTCGGCCCCGGGGCCGTTCTCAATCCGGTCGCCCTGGTTCAGCTTGGCCGGGGCGATGATGTAGCGCTTCTCGCCGTCTGCGTAGTGCAGGAGCGCGATGCGCGCGGTGCGGTTCGGGTCGTACTCGATGTGAGCGACCTTGGCCGGCACGCCGTCCTTGTCGTGACGACGGAAGTCGATCACACGGTAGGCGCGCTTGTGGCCACCGCCCTGGTGACGGACGGTCACACGACCGGTGTTGTTACGGCCGCCCTTGCTGTGCAGGGGGCGGACCAGCGACTTCTCCGGCGTGGACCGCGTGATCTCGACAAAGTCGGCGACGCTGGAGCCACGACGGCCCGGGGTCGTCGGCTTGTACTTGCGGATACCCATTTCTCAGTCCTCGTCCGATTCCGGACGATCCAGACCGCCCTTAGGCGGTCGGACCGCCGAAGATGTCGATACGGTCGCCCTCGGCGAGGGTCACGATGGCGCGCTTGGTGTTGGCGCGCTTGCCGAAACCAGTCTTGGTGCGCTTGCGCTTACCCTGACGGTTGATCGTGTTGACCCCGGTGACCTTGACCGAGAAGACCGCCTCGACGGCCTGCTTGATCTGGGTCTTGTTGGCGCGCGGGTCGACGATGAACGTGTACTTGTTCTCGTCCAGCAGCGCGTAGCTCTTCTCGGAGACAACCGGCTTGACCAGGAGGTCGCGCGGGTCCGAGAACGTCTTGCTGGTGACGACGGCCTCAGTCATCAGGCCTCGCTCCCTTCGGTCTCAACGGCCTTGGGGCCAGACACGAAGGACTCGAAGGCGGCCTGGGTGAAGACCACGTCGTCGGAGACGAGCACGTCGTACGTGTTCAGCTGGCCCGGCTCCAGGATGTGAACCTGGGGCAGGTTGCGGGCGGACAGCCACGCGGCCTCGTTGGCACGCTCGACGACCAGGAGCAGGTTCTTCCGCTCGCTGATCTTGCCGAACAGGCTCTTCGCGGCCTTGGTGGACGCCGCACCCTCGACCACGTCGGAGACGACGTGGATGCGGGAGTGACGCGCGCGGTCCGAGAGGGCACCGCGCAGGGCGGCGGCCTTCATCTTCTTCGGGGTGCGCTGCGAGTAGTCACGCGGCACGGGACCGTGCACGACGCCACCACCGGCGAACTGCGGCGCGCGGGTCGAACCCTGACGGGCGCGACCGGTGCCCTTCTGGCGGTACGGCTTCTTGCCACCGCCGCGGACCTCGCCACGGGTCTTGGTCTTGTGCGTGCCCTGACGGGCAGCGGCCAGCTGCGCGACGACGACCTGGTGGATCAGCGGAACGCTGACCTTCGCGTCGAAGATCTCCGCGGGGAGCTCGACGGTCCCGGCCTTGTCGCCTGCCGGCGAAAGGATGTCAATGGTGCTCATCGTTACCTCAGGCCCCCTTGGCCGCGGTACGGACCAGGACGAGGCCGCCGTTCGGACCAGGAACCGCGCCCTTGATCAGGAGCAGGCCCTTCTCCGCGTCAACGGCGTGGACGGTCAGGTTCTGGGTGGTGACCCGCTCGTTGCCCATGCGGCCCGCCATGCGGAGGCCCTTGAACACACGGCCCGGGGTGGCGCAGCCACCGATGGAACCGGGGGAGCGGTGCTTGCGCTGGGTGCCGTGCCCGGCGCCGAGGCCACGGAAGTTGTGACGCTTCATGACACCGGCGAAGCCCTTGCCCTTGCTCTTGCCGGTGACGTCAACCTTGACGCCCGACTCGAACACGGCGGCGGTGATCTCCTGGCCGAGCGTGTACTCGCTGGCGTCAGCGGTACGCAGCTCCACCAGGTGGCGGCGCGGGGTGACGTCGGCCTTGGCGAAGTGACCCTTGAGGGGCTTGTTCACCTTGCGCGGGTCGATCTCGCCGAAGGCGATCTGGACCGACTCGTAGCCGTCGCTGTCGTTGGTGCGGACCTGGGTGACGACGCAGGGCCCGGCCTTGACGACGGTCACCGGGACAACCCGGTTGTTCTCGTCCCAGACCTGGGTCATGCCGAGCTTCTCGCCCAGGACGCCCTTAATGTTCTTAGCCATCTCGCGCGTCACCTCAGAGCTTGATCTCGATGTCGACGCCCGCCGGCAGGTCGAGACGCATAAGCGAGTCAACCGTCTTCGGCGTGGGGTCGAGGATGTCGATGAGGCGCTTGTGCGTGCGCATCTCGAAGTGCTCGCGCGAGTCCTTGTACTTGTGCGGCGACTTGATGACGCAGTACACGTTCTTCTCAGTGGGCAGCGGCACCGGGCCCGCGACCGACGCACCAGTGCGCGTCACCGTCTCGACGATCTTCTTCGCCGAGGAGTCGATGACCTCGTGGTCGTAGGCCTTGAGCCGGATGCGGATCTTCTGTCCCGCCATGGCTACTCAGTAGTCCTGTCTCTCGTAACGCTCTGGGACTCGGCCGGCTGCGCCCGGAATCGCTTCCGAACGCGGTCCTTCCCCGCTCCACCTCCGACCCACGCGGTCGGGCGTGTCGCGCCCCTTCCAGCAGATTTCCCTAAGGAAATTCCCTGATGAAGGGGGTTGTGGGGGAAAGACACCCACCGAGTGCCTGGCTGGGGCCCCGCTGACACTTCCCGGAAGATTCCCGTACTTCCGCCTCTGATAAGAGACGACGAGTACTGCGGGACTCGCTTCCAGTCCTCCCGGCGGGAGGCGCGCAGCATCGGCACTCAACCGAGCAACCTGAACAGTGTGCCATACGTGCCCGAAGAGGCGCCAATCCTGGCCGAAGACGGTACCCCGACCGGCTCAGTTGTCAAACCACCTCGCCGACATACGGGACACTATGGCTCTTACACCTCGACCGCCGCTCGGGTCCCCCAGGTCACCCGCCACACGCCTGCCGGACGCCGAGAAATCCGCACTTTGCCGGGGTTTGCCGCGGCCCCGGGCAACCGCCGCGCTCCCCCCGTCGTCCCCTATCACGCCGGGGAAGCAGGGGACCGCGTGCCGCACAACGGGACGGAGTCATGTAGTTGAACATCTCACAGCACATGGTGATATCCCGCCGGACCGCGCTCGCCGGCCTGGCCGCCGTCACGGCGGCCGTCGCGGCGGGGTGCAGCGGAGGGGGCGGCAAGAAGCCCAAGGCCTCCCCCAACCCCATAAGAGCTGTGGACCCCAGCGCCACCCAGTCCTTCACCAACACCGGAAACTCGCTGTTGCTGCAGGTCATGGCGCACCCCGACGACGACCTGTACTTCATGAGCCCCGACGCCGAGCACATCGTGCGGGCCGGGGTCCCCGTCGTCTCGGTCTACGTCACGGCCGGCGAGGCCGTCGGGCAGAACTGGATCGAGGGCATGCCCAAGACCAGGCCCGACAAGGCGGCCTACTCCTCCGCGCGCCACCAGGGCCTGCGCCAGGCGTACGCCGAGATGATCGGCCTGGACCGGTTCACGGCCTGGAAGAAGTCCGTCCTGGACCTGGGCGGCGGCGTCACGGCCGAGACGAACGAGCTCACCAACGGCAGGCGCAAGGCCCAGCTGATCTTCCTCAACATCGCCATGCTCTCGGCCGGCGAGATGCGGCTGCCCCTGCTGTGGGAGCGGCCCGAGGGCGAGATGCAGTCGCTCGTCGCCACCGGCTCGCCGTGCACGTCCTCCAGCACCTACCGGCACGGCACGCTGGTGGACGTCCTCGCCGCGATCATGGACCGGTTCCGGCCCACCGTGGTCCACACCATGGATCCGGACCCCGACTACCAGGTCCACGACGCCACCCACCCCAAGGACAACGACTACGGGGCCTGCTCCGACCACCGCGACCACACCCCGACCGCGCTCTTCACCTGGAAGGCGCTCTCCCAGTGGGTGGCCGACACCACCAAGCGCGAGGGCCACCCGCCCCGCTTCGTGACCACGTCCTTCCGCGGCTACTACAACCAGCGCTGGCCGCACAACCTCCCGCCCGAGGTCATAGAGCAGAAGCACCGCCTGGTCGAGGCGTACGGCGGCGACCCCGGTTGGGAGTGCGGCAACCCCGCCGGCTGCGGCGACTACGGCCAGGGCGGCGACCGCCCGATGACCAACCGCAAGGGCTGGATCCGCTCCACCCACTACCGCTACCAGGGCGCCACCACCGCGCTGGGCACCGACCGGGCCGGCCGCCTGGAGGCCTTCGGCGTACTGGGCACCCAGGCCGTGCGCTGGCAGGAGACCTCCCCCGGCAGCGGCCGCTGGGGCGAACCGCAGAACCTCGGCGGCGGGCCCCTCGCGCCCGTCCTCGCGGCCGTGCAGGACTCCCAGGGGCGCCGGCTGCTGTTCGCCCTGCGGTTCTCCGCCCTCACCGGGCAGGGCCGCCCCGACACCCGCGAGATCGTCGTCCTGGAGCAGCGCTCCCCCGGCGGCCCCTTCAAGGCCTGGACCGGCCTCGGCAACCCCGAGCAGCGCCCCGACCGCGGCCGCCGCGTGGGCGTGCCGGCCGCCGTCGCCGCCCCCGACGGGCGCGTGCACCTCTTCGTCCGCAACGCGGGCAAGGGCGTCTCCGGCCGGGTGCGGGAGGCCGACGGCACCTGGGGGAAGTGGCAGAGCCTGCACGGGCAGGAGATCCAGGACGGGCTCACCGCCGTCCTGGACGGGGAGCAGCGCGTCCACGTCTTCGGCACCGGCCGCGACACCGTCCACCACTGGACGCAGGACGAGCCGGGCAAGCCGGTCCGCTACGCGCCCCTGAAGGGCCTGCCGCAGCCGGGCGGGCTCCCCGGTGCGGCGCTCGGCCCCGAGGGCGCCCTGGCCCTGGTCTACCGCTCCCCCGCGGCCGTCGAGCCGGTGGTGCACACCTTCACGCCGGGCTCCGAGGAGATGCGCACCGCCGAGCTGCAGAACTTCGCGGGCTACGGGCCGCTCTCCGCGCACACCCTGGCCGTCCGGGGCGGGCAGGACGCGGTGATGGTGCTCGGGCGGGCGGTGAACGGCGAGATACAGCTCATCGACGGCTCCGGCGACTCCGAGCCCGTGCGCTCCGACGCCAGGCTCGTGCCCGTGGGGACCTCCGCGATGACCACGGACGCCGGCCACCAGCTGTGCGTGGCCGGGATGAGCCCGGACGCGCGGCCGTGGATCTGGCGCCCGGAGCTCCCGCACACCTGATGCGACCGTACGGCGTTCACCCGTACAGCTGATTCCGTCCGTTGATTTCCGTCCGTACGGGCGCATGCGAGAAGGCCCCGCACATCCGAGGATGTGCGGGGCCTTCTCAGACCTTCAAGTAAGAAGACTTACTTGTTGATCTTGGTGACCTGGCCGGCGCCGACGGTGCGGCCGCCCTCACGGATGGTGAAGCGCAGGCCCTCCTCCATCGCGACGGGCTGGATCAGGGAGACGGACATCTCGGCGTTGTCGCCGGGCATGACCATCTCGGTGCCCTCGGCGAGGGTCACAACACCGGTCACGTCAGTCGTACGGAAGTAGAACTGCGGACGGTAGTTGTTGAAGAACGGGGTGTGACGGCCACCCTCGTCCTTCGACAGGATGTAGGCCGTGGCCTCGAACTCGGTGTGCGGGGTGACCGAACCCGGCTTGATGATGCACTGGCCGCGCTCGACGTCCTCGCGCTTGATGCCACGGAGGAGCAGACCGACGTTCTCACCGGCCTGGCCCTCGTCGAGCAGCTTGCGGAACATCTCGATGCCGGTGACCGTGGTGGTGGTCTTCTCGGTCTTGATGCCGATGATGTCGACGGTCTCGTTGACCTTGAGGACACCGCGCTCGATACGACCGGTGACGACGGTGCCACGACCGGTGATCGTGAAGACGTCCTCGATCGGCATCAGGAACGGCTTGTCGACGTCACGCTCGGGCTGCGGGATGTTCTCGTCGACGGCCTTCATCAGGCCGAGGAGCTTCTCGCCCCACTCCTTGTCGCCCTCGAGCGCCTTGAGCGCCGAGACCTGGACGACCGGAGCGTTGTCGCCGTCGAACTCGTACTCGTTGAGGAGCTCACGGACCTCGAGCTCGACGAGCTCCAGGATCTCCTCGTCGTCCACCATGTCGGCCTTGTTCAGGGCGACAACGATGTACGGAACGCCGGACTGGCGGGCCAGGAGCACGTGCTCCTTGGTCTGCGGCATCGGACCGTCGGTCGCGGCGACCACGAGGATCGCGCCGTCCATCTGGGCGGCACCGGTGATCATGTTCTTGATGTAGTCCGCGTGACCCGGGCAGTCAACGTGGGCGTAGTGACGCGACTCGGTCTGGTACTCGACGTGCGCGATCGAGATGGTGATACCGCGCTGACGCTCCTCCGGGGCCTTGTCGATCTCGTCGAAAGGCGTGAAGGGGTTCAGGTCCGGGTACGCGTCGTGCAGCACCTTGGTGATCGCCGCGGTAAGAGTGGTCTTACCGTGGTCGACGTGACCGATGGTGCCGATGTTGACGTGCGGCTTAGTCCGCTCGAACTTCGCCTTCGCCACTGGGGTCCTCCTGGGGAGTGGTTCTGTACGCCTGGATTGGGTCGGCGCCAGGGATCTTTGCTGGGGTGCCGTCCGCCGGGGCACACCGCCATGGTTTGCGGTGGTATGCCCCGACAGTCGGTGTCAAGCCTAAAGCGTGAGCTTCGTCTGTGGAGACGGAGCTGATTACTCGCCCTTGGCCTTCGCGATGATCTCCTCGGCGACGTTCCGCGGAACCTCGGCGTAGGAGTCGAACTGCATCGAGTAGCTTGCGCGACCCGAAGTCTTGCTGCGGAGGTCTCCGACGTAGCCGAACATCTCCGACAGCGGAACCAGGCCCTTGACGAGCTTGGCGCCGTGACGGTCCTCCATGGCCTGGATCTGGCCACGGCGGGAGTTGATGTCACCGATGACATCACCCATGTAGTCCTCGGGGGTGGTGACCTCGACGGACATCATCGGCTCGAGCAGAGCCGGGGACGCCTTACGAGCACCCTCCTTGAACGCCATGGAACCGGCGATCTTGAACGCCAGCTCGGAGGAGTCGACGTCGTGGTAGGCACCGTCGAGCAGCGTCACCTTGACGCCGGTCAGCGGGTAGCCGGCGAGCACGCCGAACTCCATGGCCTCCTGGCAACCCGCGTCCACGGACGGGATGTACTCCCGCGGGATACGGCCACCGGTGACCTTGTTCTCGAACTCGTAACCGTCGCCCTCGAGGGGCTCGATCGCCATCTGCACCTTGGCGAACTGGCCGGAACCACCAGTCTGCTTCTTGTGCGTGTAGTCGATGCGCTCGACGGCCTTGCGGATCGTCTCGCGGTACGCGACCTGCGGCTTGCCGACGTTGGCCTCGACCTTGAACTCACGCTTCATACGGTCGACCAGCACGTCGAGGTGCAGCTCGCCCATACCCGCGATGATGGTCTGGCCCGTCTCCTCGTCCGTGTGGACCTGGAAGGACGGGTCCTCCTCGGCGAGACGCTGGATCGCGACGCCGAGCTTCTCCTGGTCGCCCTTGGACTTGGGCTCAATGGCGACCTGGATGACCGGGGCCGGGAAGTCCATCGACTCGAGGATCACCGGGTTCGCGGAGTCGCAGAGGGTCTCACCGGTGGTGGTCTGCTTCAGACCCATGACGGCGACGATGTCACCGGCACCCACCGACTCGATCTCCTCACGCTTGTTCGCGTGCATCCGGTAGATCTTGCCGATGCGCTCCTTCTTGCCCTTGACGGAGTTCTGCACCTGGGTGCCCGCCGTCATGCGGCCCGAGTAAACCCGGACGAAGGTGAGCTTGCCGAGGTGCGGGTCGCTCATGATCTTGAAGGCAAGGCCGGCGAACGGCTCGTCGTCGGACGGCTTGCGCTTCACGACCTCGTCGGCGTTGTTGACCGCGTGGCCCTCAACGGCCTCGATGTCCAGCGGCGACGGCAGGTAGCGGACCACGGCGTCGAGCAGGGGCTGAACGCCCTTGTTCTTGAACGCGGTACCACAGAACACCGGGGTGACGGTCGGCGAGTCGCTGCCGCCCTTCGACGCGAGCGTGATGCGGCGGATGGCCGCCATCAGCTGCTCCTCGGTGGGCTCCTGGCCCTCGAGGAAGAGCTCCATCATCTCTTCGTCGTTCTCGGCAACGCCCTCGAGGAGCTTGCCGCGCCATTCCTCGGCAGCCTCGATGTGGGTGTCCGGGATGTCGACGACGTCGTACATCTCGCCCTTGGCGGCCTCGGCGGACCAGACCAGCGCCTTCATCTGGACGAGGTCGACCACGCCCTTGAAGTCGGCCTCGGTGCCGATCGGCAGCTGCATGACCAGCGGAACCGCGCCCAGGCGGTCGACGATCATGTCGACACAGCGGTGGAACTCGGCACCCGTACGGTCCAGCTTGTTGACGAAGCAGATGCGCGGCACGCCGTAGCGGTCCGCCTGACGCCAAACGGTCTCGGACTGGGGCTCAACACCGGCAACGCCGTCGAACACCGTCACGGCACCGTCGAGCACGCGCAGCGAACGCTCCACCTCGACGGTGAAGTCGACGTGGCCCGGGGTGTCGATGATGTTGATGGTGTGGTCGACGTCGTTCAGCGGCCAGTGGCAGGTGGTGGCAGCAGAGGTGATCGTGATGCCACGCTCCTGCTCCTGCTCCATCCAGTCCATCGTGGCAGCGCCGTCGTGGACCTCACCGATCTTGTACGAAACACCGGTGTAGAACAGGATCCGCTCGGTGGTGGTCGTCTTGCCCGCGTCGATGTGGGCCATGATCCCGATGTTGCGGACCTTGGCCAGGTCAAGCGAAGTGGTGGCCATATGGCTCAGTCTTCTCTCGGTTCTCGATGGGGGTAGCGACTACCAGCGGTAGTGCGCGAAGGCCTTGTTGGACTCGGCCATCTTGTGCGTGTCCTCACGCTTCTTGACCGAAGCGCCGAGGCCGTTCGAGGCGTCCAGCAGCTCGTTCATGAGGCGCTCGGTCATGGTCTTCTCGCGACGGGCGCGGGAGTAACCGACCAGCCAGCGCAGCGCCAGGGTGGAGGCGCGGCCCGGACGGACCTCGACCGGCACCTGGTAGGTGGCGCCACCGACACGGCGGGACTTGACCTCGAGAGCCGGCTTGACGTTCTCGAGAGCGCGCTTGAGGGTGATGACCGGGTCGTTACCGGTCTTCTCGCGCAGACCCTCCATGGCGCCGTACACGATGCGCTCGGCGGTGGAGCGCTTGCCGTGCAGGAGGATCTTGTTGATCAGCGACGTCACCAGAGGGGAGCCGTAAACCGGGTCGATGATGACCGGGCGCTTCGGGGCGGGGCCCTTACGAGGCATTCTTACTTCTCCTTCTTGGCGCCGTAGCGGCTGCGAGCCTGCTTACGGTTCTTGACGCCCTGCGTGTCGAGGGAACCGCGGATGATCTTGTAGCGAACACCCGGAAGGTCCTTCACACGGCCACCGCGAACGAGCACGATCGAGTGCTCCTGCAGGTTGTGGCCCTCACCCGGAATGTAAGCGGTGACCTCGATGCCGGAGGTCAGACGCACACGCGCGACCTTACGGAGCGCCGAGTTCGGCTTCTTCGGGGTGGTGGTGAAAACACGCGTGCAGACGCCGCGGCGCTGGGGCGAACCCTCGAGTGCGGGCGTCTTGTTCTTCTCGACCTTGTCCTGCCGGCCCTTTCGGACCAGCTGCTGGATCGTAGGCACCGTTTCTCCGGTTTCTGTGATCTCGATAAAACTAACCTGGGAACCCGCCGACCCACGCGGTCGGGCGTGTCGAAGGCTGCAGACCCCTGCCGATGCTGGAAAGGGCGCAGAATTCGGTGTCTTCGACCGCTTCGGACCGAGAAGATCCGAGAGGTCCGGTCTCCCGTGCGGACTGTGGGCACACACGAGAGCCCAGGGACACCCCAGGCACAAGGTCAGAGCCTACCTAGCGCATGGGCTGCGGTCAAAACAAATGCACACGCGGAGGACACCCCGATGTGCTGCATATGTCACGTTTTGCCGGGGCCGCAGGCGGTTCGTGTCGCGCGTATGGGTGAAATCACGCGGCCGGCGCTGCCCAGGCACGCCCCCCGGTACGCCGCAGGGCGGCCACCCCGTGGGGTGACCGCCCTGTGGACGTACCGCTTGCGACTTACTGGTTGTACGGACCGTAGTCGTAGTCCTCCAGCGGGACCGCCTGGCCGGAGCCGGTGCCGAAGGGCGAGTAGTCGATGTCGTCGTAACCGACGGCCGAGTACATCGCGGCCTTGGCCTCCTCGGTGGGCTCCACCCGGATGTTGCGGTAGCGGGACAGACCCGTACCGGCCGGGATGAGCTTACCGATGATGACGTTCTCCTTGAGGCCGATCAGGGAGTCCGACTTGGCGTTGATCGCCGCGTCGGTGAGCACCCGGGTCGTCTCCTGGAAGGACGCCGCCGACAGCCACGACTCGGTGGCGAGCGAGGCCTTGGTGATACCCATCAGCTGCGGACGGCCGGAGGCGGGGTGACCGCCCTCGGTGACCACACGACGGTTCTCGCCCTCGAAGCGCGAGCGCTCCACGAGCTCGCCCGGCAGCAGCTCCGCGTCGCCGGACTCGATGATCGTCACGCGGCGCAGCATCTGCCGGATGATGATCTCGATGTGCTTGTCGTGGATCGACACACCCTGCGAGTTGTAGACCTTCTGGACCTCGCCGACCAGGTGGACCTGGACGGCGCGCTGACCCAGGATGCGCAGCACGTCGTGCGGGTTGGTGGCACCCACGGTGAGCTTCTGGCCCACCTCGACGTGCTCGCCCTCGCTGACCAGCAGACGGGCGCGCTTGGAGATCGGGAACGCCGTCTCCTCGCTGCCGTCGTCCGGAGTGACGACGATCTTCTTGGTCTTCTCGGTCTCCTCGATGCGGATGCGGCCGGCCGCCTCCGAGATCGGGGCGACACCCTTGGGCGTACGGGCTTCGAAGAGCTCGACGACACGGGGCAGACCCTGGGTGATGTCGTCACCGGCCACACCACCGGTGTGGAAGGTACGCATCGTCAGCTGGGTACCGGGCTCACCGATGGACTGGGCGGCGATGATGCCGACCGCCTCACCGATGTCCACCAGCTTGCCGGTCGCCAGCGAGCGGCCGTAGCAGAAGGCACAGGTGCCGACCGCGGACTCACAGGTGAGGACCGAACGGGTCTTGACCGTCTCGACGCCGTTGGCGACGAGCTGGTCGATGAGCACGTCACCGAGGTCGACGTTGGCCGGCGCGATGACCTTGCCGTCGATGACGACGTCCTCGGCCAGCATGCGGGCGTAGACGCTGGTCTCGACGTCCTCGGCCTTGCGCAGCACGCCGTCGGCGCCGCGGGACGCGATCTGCAGCTTGAGGCCGCGCTCGGTGCCGCAGTCCTCCTCGCGGATGATGACGTCCTGCGAGACGTCCACGAGACGACGGGTCAGGTAACCCGAGTCGGCGGTACGGAGGGCGGTGTCCGCGAGACCCTTACGGGCACCGTGGGTGGAGATGAAGTACTCCAGCACGGAGAGACCCTCACGGAACGACGCCTTAATGGGTCGCGGGATGGTCTCGTTCTTCGCGTTCGACACCAGACCACGCATACCGGCGATCTGTCGCATCTGCATCATGTTTCCTCGGGCACCCGAGTCAACCATCATGAAGATGGGGTTCGTCTTGGGGAAGTTCGCGTTCATCGCCTCGGCAACCTCGTTGGTCGCCTTGGTCCAGATCGCGATGAGCTCCTGCGTGCGCTCGTCCTTGGTGATCAGACCGCGCTCGTACTGCTTCTGGACCTTCTCGTCCTGCGCCTCGTAGCCGCGGACGATCTCCTTCTTGGCCTCGGGGACCACGACGTCGGAGATGGCCACGGTGACGCCGGAACGGGTCGCCCAGTGGAAGCCGGCCGCCTTCAGGTTGTCGAGCGTCGCCGCCACGATGACCTTGGGGTAGCGCTCGGCCAGGTCGTTGACGATCTCGGAGAGCTGCTTCTTGCCCACCGAGTAGTCGACGAACGGGTAGTCCTCGGGCAGCAGCTCGTTGAAGAGCGCGCGGCCCAGGGTGGTGCGCAGGCGGAAGCTGTCGCCCTGCTGCCACTCCGGCTCGCCCTCCTCGGCGACCGGGGGAACCCAGCCGCGCGGGGGAACGGTGCCGATCGGGAAGCGGATGTCGACCTTCGCCTGGAGCGAGAGCTCACGGGCGTCGAACGCCATGATCGCCTCGGCGACCGAGCCGAAGGACCGGCCCTCGCCGATGACCTTGCGCTCTTCCTCGTCGGTGGTGAGGAAGAACAGACCGAGCACCATGTCCTGGGTCGGCATGGTGACCGGACGGCCGTCGGCCGGCTTGAGGATGTTGTTCGAGGACAGCATCAGGATGCGGGCCTCGGCCTGCGCCTCCGCGGAGAGCGGCAGGTGGACGGCCATCTGGTCACCGTCGAAGTCCGCGTTGAACGCGGTGCAGACGAGCGGGTGGATCTGGATGGCCTTGCCCTCGACCAGCTGCGGCTCGAAGGCCTGGATGCCGAGGCGGTGCAGGGTGGGCGCACGGTTCAGCAGCACCGGGTGCTCGGCGATGACCTCTTCGAGGACGTCGTACACCACGGTGCGGCCGCGCTCGACCATGCGCTTGGCCGACTTGATGTTCTGCGCGTGGTTCAGGTCGACCAGGCGCTTCATCACGAACGGCTTGAAGAGCTCCAGCGCCATGGCCTTGGGCAGACCGCACTGGTGCAGCTTCAGCTGCGGACCGACGACGATGACGGAACGGGCCGAGTAGTCGACTCGCTTACCGAGCAGGTTCTGACGGAATCGACCCTGCTTACCCTTCAGCATGTCGCTGAGGGACTTCAGCGGGCGGTTACCGGGACCGGTGACCGGGCGACCGCGGCGGCCGTTGTCGAACAGCGCGTCGACGGCCTCCTGCAGCATCCGCTTCTCGTTGTTCACGATGATCTCGGGGGCACCGAGGTCAAGGAGACGCTTGAGGCGGTTGTTGCGGTTGATCACACGGCGGTACAGGTCGTTCAGGTCGGAGGTCGCGAAGCGGCCACCGTCCAGCTGCACCATCGGACGCAGGTCCGGCGGGATCACGGGGATGCAGTCCAGCACCATGCCGCTGGGGCTGTTGCGGGTCTGCAGGAAGGCGGAGACGACCTTGAGGCGCTTGAGCGCACGGGTCTTCTTCTGGCCCTTGCCGGTCCGGATGATCTCGCGGAGGCGCTCGGCCTCCTCGTCGAGGTCGAAGGACTCCAGGCGCTTCTGCAGCGCGGCGGCGCCCATCGCACCCATGAAGTAGGTGCCGAAGCGGTCGCGCAGCTCGCGGTAGAGCAGCTCGTCGCCCTCGAGGTCCTGGACCTTGAGGTTCTTGAAGCGGTTCCAGACCTCGTCGAGACGGTCGATCTCGCGCTGCGCACGGTCGCGCAGCTGCTTCATCTCACGCTCGGCGCCCTCGCGCACCTTGCGGCGCACGTCGGCCTTGGCACCCTCGGCCTCGAGCTCGGCCAGGTCGGACTCGAGCTTCTTGGCGCGGGCCTCGAGGTCGGCGTCACGGCGCTGCTCGATCTGCTGGCGCTCGACGGAGACGTGGGCCTCCAGCGAGGGCAGGTCGCGCGTGCGGCGCTCCTCGTCCACCCACGTGATCATGTAGGCGGCGAAGTAGATGACCTTCTCGAGGTCCTTCGGGGCGAGGTCGAGCAGGTAGCCCAGACGCGACGGAACGCCCTTGAAGTACCAGATGTGGGTGACGGGAGCGGCCAGCTCGATGTGGCCCATCCGCTCACGGCGCACCTTGGCGCGGGTGACCTCGACGCCACAGCGCTCACAGATGATGCCCTTGAAGCGGACACGCTTGTACTTGCCGCAGTAGCACTCCCAGTCCCGGGTCGGACCGAAGATCTTCTCGCAGAAGAGTCCGTCCTTTTCGGGCTTGAGGGTGCGGTAGTTGATGGTCTCCGGCTTCTTGACCTCGCCGTGGGACCAGGTTCGGATGTCGTCCGCGGTCGCCAGGCCGATCCGCAGCTCGTCGAAGAAGTTGACGTCGAGCACTGTTCGTCAATCCCTCTTTCAGGGTCGTGTCTTCATCAGTGGTCTGAGGGGGTCCGGGGACGACGGGGGGCTCGTGGCGAGCCCCCCGTCAGACCCGTCAGACCTCTTCGACGCTGCTCGGCTCGCGCCGGGACAGGTCGATACCGAGCTCTTCCGCAGCGCGGAAGACGTCCTCGTCCGTGTCGCGCATCTCGATGGACATGCCGTCCGAGGACAGCACCTCCACGTTGAGGCACAGGGACTGCATTTCCTTGATGAGCACCTTGAAGGACTCGGGAATGCCGGGCTCGGGGATGTTCTCGCCCTTGACGATGGCCTCGTAGACCTTCACGCGGCCGGTCACGTCGTCGGACTTGATGGTCAGCAGCTCCTGGAGGGCGTAGGCGGCACCGTATGCCTCGAGCGCCCACACCTCCATCTCACCGAAGCGCTGGCCACCGAACTGAGCCTTACCACCCAGCGGCTGCTGGGTGATCATGGAGTACGGGCCGGTCGAACGGGCGTGCAGCTTGTCGTCGACCAGGTGGTGCAGCTTGAGGATGTACATGTACCCGACGGAGATCGGGTCCGGGAACGGCTCGCCGGAGCGGCCGTCGAACATCCGGGCCTTGCCCGAGGGCAGGACCAGGCGGTCACCGTCGCGGTTGGGGATCGTGGACTCGAAGAGACCGGCGATCTCGTCCTCGCGGGCGCCGTCGAAGACCGGGGTCGCGACGTTGGTGCCGGCTGCGACCTCGTCGGCGCCGATGGCCTGCAGGCGCTTCATCCAGTCCTCGTCGCCCTCGACCTTCCAGCCGCGGCTGGCGAGCCAGCCGAGGTGGATCTCGAGGACCTGTCCCGGGTTCATTCGGGACGGGACACCGAGCGGGTTGAGGATGATGTCGACCGGGGTGCCGTCCTCGAGGAACGGCATGTCCTCGACCGGAAGGATCTTGGAGATGACACCCTTGTTGCCGTGACGGCCGGCGAGCTTGTCACCGTCGGTGATCTTGCGCTTCTGGGCGACGTAGACGCGGACCAGCTGGTTCACGCCCGGGGGAAGCTCGTCCCCCTCCTCGCGGTCGAAGACGCGGACGCCGATGACCTTGCCGATCTCGCCGTGCGGGACCTTCAGCGAGGTGTCACGGACCTCACGGGCCTTCTCACCGAAGATCGCGCGGAGCAGGCGCTCCTCCGGCGTCAGCTCGGTCTCACCCTTCGGGGTGACCTTGCCGACCAGGATGTCGCCGGCGACGACCTCGGCACCGATGCGGATGATGCCGCGCTCGTCGAGGTCGGCGAGGACCTCCTCGGAGACGTTCGGGATGTCCCGGGTGATCTCCTCCGGGCCGAGCTTGGTGTCACGGGCGTCGACCTCGTGCTCCTCGATGTGGATCGAGGAGAGGACGTCGTCCTGGACGAGGCGCTGCGACAGGATGATCGCGTCCTCGTAGTTGTGACCCTCCCACGGCATGAACGCCACGAGCAGGTTCTTACCGAGGGCCATCTCGCCCTCGTCCGTGGACGGACCGTCGGCGAGCACCTGGCCGGCGATGACGCGGGCGCCCTCGTCGACGACGACCTTCTGGTTGAAGGACGTGCCCTGGTTCGAGCGGGAGAACTTGGCGACGCGGTAGGTGTTGTACGTGCCGTCGTCGTTGGCCACCGTGACGTAGTCGGCGGAGACCTCCTGGACGACACCGTCCTTCTCGGCCTTGATGACGTCACCGGCGTCGACCGCGCAGCGGTACTCCATGCCGGTGCCGACCAGCGGCGCCTCGGCCTTGATCAGCGGAACGGCCTGGCGCATCATGTTCGATCCCATGAGCGCGCGGTTGGCGTCGTCGTGCTCGAGGAACGGGATCATGGCGGTCGCGACCGACACCATCTGGCGCGGGGAGACGTCCATGTAGTCGACGTCGTCGCCGGCGATGTAGTCGATCTCGCCGCCACGGCGGCGGACCAGCACGCGGGCCTCGGCGAAGCGCATGTCCTCGGTGAGGGCGGCGTTCGCCTGGGCGATGACGAAGCGGTCTTCCTCGTCGGCAGTCAGGTAGTCGACGTCGTCCGTGACGACACCCTCGACGACCTTGCGGTACGGGGTCTCGACGAAACCGAACGCGTTGACACGGCCGTAGGAGGCGAGCGAGCCGATCAGACCGATGTTCGGGCCTTCGGGGGTCTCGATCGGGCACATGCGGCCGTAGTGCGACGGGTGAACGTCTCGGACCTCGAAGCCGGCCCGCTCACGGGAGAGACCACCCGGGCCCAGCGCCGAGAGACGGCGCTTGTGGGTCAGACCCGACAGCGGGTTGGTCTGGTCCATGAACTGGGACAGCTGGCTGGTGCCGAAGAACTCCTTGATGGAGGCGACGACCGGCCGGATGTTGATCAGGGTCTGCGGCGTGATCGCCTCGACGTCCTGGGTGGTCATGCGCTCGCGGACGACGCGCTCCATACGAGCCAGACCCGTGCGGACCTGGTTCTGGATGAGCTCGCCGACGTTGCGCAGACGACGGTTGCCGAAGTGGTCGATGTCGTCGGTCTCGACGACGATCGAGGTGCCGTTCTCGCCGACCGTCTCCAGCTCACCGGCGTGCAGCTTGACCAGGTACTTGATCGTCGCGATGACGTCGTCCGTGGTCAGCACACCGGCGTCGAGGGGGGCCTCCGCGCCGAGCTTCTTGTTCACCTTGTAGCGGCCGACCTTCGCGAGGTCGTAGCGCTTGGGGTTGAAGTAGAGGTTCTCGAGCAGCGTCTGCGCGGCCTCACGCGTCGGGGGCTCGCCCGGGCGCAGCTTGCGGTAGATGTCGAGAAGCGCGTCGTCCTGGCCCTGGGTGTGGTCCTTCTCCAGGGTGGCGCGCATGGACTCGTACTCGCCGAACTCCTCGAGGATCTGCTCGGTGGTCCAGCCGAGAGCCTTCAGGAGGACGGTGACGGACTGCTTGCGCTTGCGGTCGATGCGGACACCGACCATGTCGCGCTTGTCGACCTCCATCTCCAGCCAGGCACCCCGGGACGGGATGATCTTGGCCGTGAAGATGTCCTTGTCGGACGTCTTGTCGATGGAGGAGTCGAAGTAGACGCCGGGCGAGCGGACCAGCTGCGAGACGACGACACGCTCGGTGCCGTTGATGCAGAAGGTGCCCTTGTTGGTCATGAGCGGGAAGTCGCCCATGAAGACCGTCTGAGACTTGATCTCACCGGTCTCGTTGTTCGTGAACTCGGCGGTGACGAAGAGCGGGGCCGCGTACGTGAAGTCGCGCTCCTTGCACTCGTCGATCGAGTTCTTCGGGGGCTCGAAACGGTGGTCGCGGAAGGTCAGCGACATCGACCCGGAGAAGTCCTCGATCGGGGAGATCTCCTCGAAGATCTCCTCCAGACCGGACTTCGTGGGGACGTCCTGACCAGACTCCAGCGCAGCCTCGACGCGAGCCTTCCAGGCGGCATTGCCGAGCAGCCAGTCGAAGCTCTCGGTCTGCAGCGCAAGGAGGTTCGGAACCTCGAGGGGCTCCTTGATCTTCGCAAAAGAGATGCGCAGCGGGGCGGTGCTGGCGCCGTTGTTCGTATTGGCAGTCGAGGCGTTGCGCGAGGCGGCCAAGAGGGGGTCCTTCCGAGGGCTCGGACTCACTACGCGCGTACCGGCCCCACACCGTGCATCGATAAGAAATCCCAGGTCAGCGGGTTTCCATCAGCAGTGCTCGATAGTGGGCATGCCCCTGGTGACGGGCAGGGAGCAGCTAACAGGCAGCGCAAAGGGTCAGTGTAGCCACTTGGCCCACTGATGTCCAGAGCGGATATGCGGAGACCGGTGCGATACCAATCTCTCCCTCCGGGATCCTGTTGTCCCTCGCTGTGCGGCGGACGCCTGCAGGCATCGCCTGACGCAAGACTTCCCAGTTCGCCTTCGATCCATGCCTCGGACGGTGGACCGATGTGGCGACGCGTCCTGAGAATTGCGCGCCCCGTCGCGTTCGTCAAGGCCCACGACCCCTCCGGGAGGGCAACGAAGATCACCATACTCGCCCTCGGGACGTGCTCCGCGCAGCCGTCCGGGGAAACGCCGAAGGGCGACCACCCGCATGGGTGATCGCCCTTCGACTACCGGCTGATGCCGGCGGGAAGAGTCAGACGACTCGCGAGGTCACTTGACCTCGACGGAGGCGCCGGCGCCCTTGAGGGCCTCGGCGGCCTTCTCCGCGGCGTCCTTGGCGACCTTCTCGAGGACCGGCTTCGGGGTGCCGTCGACGAGGTCCTTGGCCTCCTTCAGGCCCAGGGAGGTCAGCTCACGGACGACCTTGATGACCTGGATCTTCTTGTCACCGGCGGCGGTGAGGATGACGTCGAACTCGTCCTTCTCCTCGACCTCGGCGGCGGCGGCGCCACCAGCGGCACCGGCGACCATGACCGGCGCGGCAGCGGCGGCGGTGACGTCGAACTTCTCCTCGAACGCGGACACGAAGGCCGCGAGCTCGATGAGGGTCATCTCCTCGAACTGCGCGAGCAGCTCGTCCTGGGTCAGCTTCGCCATGATGGCGGTCCTTCCACTAAATCGGCAGGTGCCGGGATGTACATGTCGGCGGGCGTACGGCCCGCTGCGACCGGTGCCGGGTGGCACCGATCAATGCGCGAGCCGAATTACTCGGCACCGCCCTGCTCGGCGAGCTTGGCGCGCAGCGCGTCCGCGGTGCGGACGAGCTTCGTCGGCAGCGCCTGGAAGAGCGAGGCAGCCTGGGACTGCTTGCCCTTCATGGCACCGGCCAGCTTGCTGAGCAGAACCTCGCGGGACTCGAGGTCCGCAAGCTTCTTGATCTCATCAGCGGAGAGCGCCTTACCGTCAAGGACACCGCCCTTGATGATGAGGTTCGGGTTCTCCTTGGCGAAGTCACGGAGACCCTTCGCCGACTCCACCGGGTCACCGGTGACGAAGGCAACGGCCGTCGGGCCAGCGAAGAGCTGGTCCTCCAGCGTGATCCCGGCCTCACGGGCCGCGATCTGGGTCAGCGTGTTCTTCACCACGGCGTACTGGGCGTTCTCACCGAGCGAACGACGCAGCGTCTTGAGCTGCGCCACGGTGAGACCGCGGTACTCGGTCAGCACAGCGGCGTTCGAGCTACGGAACTTGTCCGTCAGCTCGGCAACCGCAGCAGCCTTGGCGGACGTCGCCATGAGCCTCGGCCTCCTTCCGGGTGATTCGGGACCGCTACGCGAAGGGACCTGGGCAAAACGAAACGCCCCGGCACAGGTGCTCGGGGCGTAACTCGACCGCTTCGACCCGAAGTCGTCGCGGGAGTGCTTCCTCAAATCACCTGCGCAGGTCGCCCGCAGCTAGCGGATCCTTCGGCCACCACACCTCTTTGCAGAGGCACAGCAACGACCAGCGGTCTTTGGCTTCTGGAAGAAGGTACGTGAACGGGGTGCCCGGAGGCAAATCGGCCTCCGGGCGGTGGTTTCCCCGCAGGTCAGGAGGACAGCGACGGGGTGTCGCCGGTCTCCTTCATCTTCTTGAGCTTCTCCAGCAGGTCGACGGTCTGCTCCGCCGGCGGCGCCTGGACGTCGGCCTTGGCGCCGAAGTCGGAGAGGTTCTGGGTGATCTCCATCCGGCCCTTGGCGGTGTCCATCTTCATGACCAGCTTCATGGGGAGGTCGTCGGAGTTCACCCAGACGTCCATGTCGTACTGCGTGATGCCGGCCTGCTTGATGGAGTCCAGCAGCTGCTGCCGGTCCTTCTCGTCGAGGCCCTCAAGGCTCTTGTTGGACTTCACGGCCTCGTCCGTGGTGAGCGTGCCCTTGTAGTGCCGGGCCTGCTCCCCCTCGACCGTCTCCTCGCCGACCAGCTTGACGTTGGGCGACTCCTTCAGCAGCGCCATCTGCTTGGCCGGGTCCTGGCTCTGGCCCTGCCCGCCGCCCATCAGCTGCTGGAGGGCCTTGGAGTCGCCGCCGGACTCCTTGGCCATCTCCGCGAGGTCGATCTTGAGCCAGCGCTTGCCGTCGTTCTTGGCGGCGGCCTCCGGGCCCACGTCCGTGTACGTGACGCTGCCGATCGTGATGGACCGGGCCTCGGCGGGAGCGCCGTCCTTGGCGGGCAGCCCGGCGCCGGTCATGCGCTGGTCCACGACGCTGGGGTCCCAGCCCATGACGCCGGAGGACTCCAGGGTCAGCGGCTGGTCGCCGAGACCCGGCATCTTCATGGTCATTTTGAACTTGGCCGACTTCACCGACTGCGTCTTCTTGAAGGCCGCGTTGACGGCCTCGGTCGCCAGCCCCGCCGCCGCCGGCTTCTCCGCCTTGGTGGAGGCCCCTGAGGCACCCCTGTCGTCCTTCTTGTCGCCCCCGCAGGCCGTGACGCCGGCCAGCAGGGCCACGGCCGTCACGGACAGGCCCAGGCGCTTCCAGGTGGACTCGTGCATGTCCTTGCCCCCCTCTGCTCAAAAGCGATCAATGTGAACGTTAGTTCACCTCACCGGCGGATACCCCGGTCAACCGCATCGAAGACGTCAAAAACGCGAGCAGGCCCCGCATCTCACATAAAGATGCGGGGCCTGCTCGTTCGCTTACGCGCAGAGGCGTCGTGATCCGGTCAGGATCAGACGGTCTCGTCCTCGACGAGGAGGTTGCGGGTGCGGTTCGGGTCCAGCGGGATGCCGGCGCCCATGGTGGTGGTCAGGGTCGCCTTCTTGATGTAGCGGCCCTTCGCGGCGGACGGCTTGAGGCGGGTGATCTCCTCGAGCGCCGCGGCGTAGTTCTCCACCAGCTTGGTCTCGTCGAAGGAGACCTTGCCGATGATGAAGTGCAGGTTCGAGTGCTTGTCGACGCGGAACTCGATCTTGCCGCCCTTGATGTCCGTGACAGCCTTCGCCACGTCCGGGGTGACCGTGCCGGTCTTCGGGTTCGGCATCAGACCACGCGGACCGAGCACGCGGCCGAGGCGGCCGACCTTGCCCATGAGGTCCGGGGTGGCGACGACGGCGTCGAAGTCCAGACGGCCCTTCGCGACCTCGTCGATGAGCTCGTCGGCGCCGACGATGTCGGCGCCCGCGGCACGCGCGGCCTCGGCACGGTCGCCGGTCGCGAAGACCAGGACCCGGGCGGTCTTACCGGTGCCGTGCGGAAGGTTCACGGTGCCGCGGACCATCTGGTCGGCCTTGCGCGGGTCGACGCCCAGACGCATGGCAACCTCGACGGTCGCGTCGAACTTGGTGGCGGAGGTGTCCTTCGCCAGGCGGACGGCCTCGAGCGGGGCGTACAGACGCTCCCGGTCGATCTTCGCGTCCACGTTGCGAAGAGTCTTGCTGCGCTTCACTGAAACTCCTCAGTGGTGATTGGAGTCGTGGTGCGGGCCAGCGCTGGCCCTTCCACGGGGTGCTGCCAGGGGGGTGGAGGTCAGCCCTCGACCGTGATGCCCATGGAACGGGCGGTGCCGGCGATGATCTTCGACGCGGCGTCCAGGTCGTTGGCGTTCAGGTCGGGCATCTTGGTCGTGGCGATCTCACGGACCTGCGCCTCGGTGATCTTGGCGACCTTGGTCTTGTGCGGCTCGCCCGAGCCCTTGTCCACGCCCGCGGCCTTGAGGATCAGCTTCGCGGCCGGCGGAGTCTTGGTCACGAAGGTGAAGGAACGGTCCTCGTAGACCGTGATCTCCACCGGCACGACCATGCCACGCTGCGACTCGGTCGCGGCGTTGTAGGCCTTGCAGAACTCCATGATGTTGACGCCGTGCTGGCCCAGCGCGGGGCCGACCGGCGGAGCCGGGTTCGCGGCACCGGCGCTGATCTGGAGCTTGATAAGCCCCGTGACCTTCTTCTTCTTGGGAGGCATTGCTCTCTCCGGGTCCTAGTGAGAGTTTTTTGCCCGCGCACAGTGCGCGCAGGCATACCGCACCACGATAACGGGTAACATGCTGCGGCCAAAAACCGAGCAGGTCAGACCCGCTTTATCAGCTGGTCTGACCTGTTCGGAAGCGTTTGATCAGAAGTGTCAGTTCTTCTGGATCTGGTCGAAGCTCAGCTCGACCGGGGTCTCGCGGCCGAAGATCTCGACGAGGCCCTTGACCTTCTTCGAGTCGGCGTTGATCTCGTTGATCGTGGCCTGCAGGGTCGCGAACGGACCGTCGGTGACGGTGACCGAGTCGCCCACCTCGAAGTCCAGCACCTGGACCTCGACCTTGCGCTGCGGCGCCGGCTTGCCCTCGGCCTCGGCGGCCTCGCGGGCGGCCTTCTCCTCGGCCTCCGGGGCGAGCATCTTGACGATCTCGTCCAGCGTCAGCGGGTAGGGGTCGTAGGCGTTGCCGACGAAGCCGGTGACACCCGGGGTGTTGCGGACGACGCCCCAGGACTCGTTCGTCAGGTCCATGCGCACCAGGACGTAGCCCGGGAGCTTGTTCTGGCGGACGGTGCGGCGGTCACCGTTCTTGATCTGGACGACCTCTTCCTGCGGCACCTCGGCCTGGAAGATGTAGTCCTCGACGTTCAGCGAGACGGCGCGCTGCTCGAGGTTGGTCTTCACGCGGTTCTCGTAACCGGCGTAGGTGTGGATGACGTACCACTCGCCGGGCAGGCCGCGGAGCTCTTCGCGCAGGGCCGTGATGGGGTCGACGGCGGGCTCTTCCTCGGCGGCCTCTTCGGCCTCTTCCTCGGTGGCCTCGTCGTCCTCGGCGTCCTCGTCGGACTCGACGTGGAGGGCGGCCTCTTCGGCCGGCTCGCCCGCAGCGGCTTCCTCGGCGTCGAGCTCGTCGGCGGCGTCGGCGCCCTCGACGATCTCCTGCGCGGTGTCGTCGCCCTCGACCTCTGCCGAGGCGGCGGCATCCACGTCGGCCTCTGCCGCCTCGACGGGCTCGACGGCGTCGTTCAGGTTCGGGTCAGACACGTGGCTGCTTCTTCCTGGCTACAAGGGGTGGAACGTGCGAAAGGGGCGGCCCGCCTCACGGCAGCCGCCCTACCCGCGGATTCAGCCGAAGACGTACTTGACGGCGTTGGTGAACCCATAGTCAATCACGGTGACCAGGCCAATGACGATGACGACAAAGACGATCACCACAGTGGTGTACGTCGACAGCTGACCCCGGGTGGGCCAGACGACCTTGCGGAGCTCGGCGACGATCTGGCGGTAGAACAGCGCGAGGCGGCCGAAGGGGCCCTTCTTCCCGCGCTTCCCGCCACGGCGGCCCTTCTTGGCGGCCACCTCGTCCTCGGGACGACCGCTCTCAGGCGTCGCGGTGGAGCCAAGGGCTTCCGTCACTACGTCCTCACCTGAATCCGGGTCGTGAGCCGTGCCGCGCCCGGTTGAGCCGCACGGCGGTGCATTTCAGTACGTACGCACGCACGCACCCTGGTGACGATGCGTGTAGCAGGGCCGAAGGGACTTGAACCCCCAACCGCTGGTTTTGGAGACCAGTGCTCTACCAATTGAGCTACGACCCTTTGTGGTTTCCCCAACGTACCGCATCCGAGCGTTCGCACGGTGTGTGCGGACCTCGATTGCGGCCGGTGAGGGCCAACGACGGTTGAGTGTACGTGTTCCTGGGGCGTGCGTCGAACAGCTTGTGCCGCGACGTGTGCCGCGAGGGGGCGGCAACGGGTCGCGAGGGGCTTCCGGAATGGGTTCCTCCGGGGCTTGGGAGTCGTACGCGGAGCCCTGCGAAGCCCCGTACCGGGCCCCGTGCCGGGCCCCGTGCCAGGCCTTGTGCCGGCCTTGTGCCGGGCCTTGCGTCAGGCCTTCTGCGGGACGTGGGCGCCCGCTTCGTCCCCCGTCTGCAACGATGCCCCCATGACCGCTGCGACTCCTTCCGAGCCCTCCCTCCAGTCCCCCACCGAGCGCCGGGTGTCGACCCGCATCGGGTCGATCTCCGAGTCCGCGACGCTCGCCGTCGACGCCAAGGCCAAGGCCCTCAAGGCCGCCGGCCGCCCGGTGATCGGCTTCGGTGCCGGCGAGCCCGACTTCCCGACCCCCGGCTACATCGTCGAGGCCGCGGTGGAGGCCTGCCGCGACCCGAAGAACCACCGCTACACGCCCGCCGGCGGCCTGCCCGAGCTGAAGGCCGCCATCGCCGCCAAGACGCTGCGCGACTCCGGCTACCAGGTCGAGGCCTCGCAGGTACTGGTCACCAACGGCGGCAAGCAGGCCATCTACGAGGCCTTCGCCGCGATCCTCGACCCGGGCGACGAGGTCATCGTCCCGGCGCCGTACTGGACCACCTACCCCGAGTCCATCCGGCTGGCCGGAGGCGTCCCGGTCGACGTCGTGGCCGACGAGACCACCGGCTACCGCGTCTCGGTGGAGCAGCTGGAGGCCGCCCGCACCGAGCGCACGAAGGTGCTGCTCTTCGTCTCCCCGTCGAACCCGACCGGCGCCGTCTACTCGCGCGAGCAGGTGGAGGCCGTCGGCCGCTGGGCCGCGGAGCACGGGCTGTGGGTGCTGACGGACGAGATCTACGAGCACCTGGTCTACGGCGACGCCGAGTTCTCGTCGCTGCCGGTCGTGGTGCCGGAGCTCCGCGACAAGTGCATCGTCGTCAACGGCGTCGCCAAGACGTACGCCATGACCGGCTGGCGGGTCGGGTGGGTCATCGCCCCGCAGGACGTGATCAAGGCCGCGACGAACCTGCAGTCGCACGCCACCTCGAATGTGTCCAACGTCGCACAGCGCGCCGCGATCGCCGCGGTCGCGGGCGACCTGTCCGCCGTCGACGAGATGAAGGTCGCCTTCGACCGGCGCCGCCGCACGATCGTGCGCATGCTCAACGAGATCGAAGGCGTCTACTGCCCGGAGCCGGAGGGCGCGTTCTACGCCTACCCGTCGGTGAAGGCCCTGCTCGGCAAGGAGATCCGCGGCAAGCGCCCCGCCACGTCCGTGGAGCTCGCCGCGCTGATCCTGGAAGAGGTCGAGGTCGCGGTGGTGCCGGGCGAGGCCTTCGGCACTCCGGGGTACCTGCGGCTGTCCTACGCGCTGGGCGACGAGGACCTCGTCGAGGGCGTCTCGCGGATCCAGAAGCTGCTGGCGGAGGCGCGCGCCTGAGCGCGGCTTCAGCGAGCTTCGTGACGGGCTCCCGGCTTGTGCCGGGGGCCCGTATTCGTTTTCGGGGCAGCGCCCGTTAAGGGGCCCGCCGGGGCAAACTCCCTTCCGGTTGGCCTGTGCATGCGGCAGGATCTGCGAATGGAGAGTGTTCGCGCCCGCGGCGAAGCCGCAACCAGAGACCTGCGGCTGCTGCCGAAAGCCCATCTGCACCTGCACTTCACCGGGTCCATGCGGCCCGGCACCATGCTGGAACTCGCCGACAAGTACGGGGTTCACCTCCCCGAGGCGCTGAGCAGCGGCGAGCCCCCGAAGCTGCGGGCGACGGACGAGCGCGGCTGGTTCCGCTTCCAGCGGCTGTACGACATCGCGCGGTCGTGCCTCCGGGCGCCGGAGGACATCCAGCGGCTCGTGCGGGAGGCCGCGGAGGAGGACGTCCGCGACGGGTCCCGGTGGCTGGAGATCCAGGTCGATCCGACGTCCTACGCGCCGCGGCTGGGCGGGCTCATCCCCGCCCTGGAGATCATCCTCGACGCGGTCGAGACGGCGTCCAAGGAGACCGGCCTGGGGATGCGGGTCCTCGTCGCCGCCAACCGCATGAAGCACCCGCTGGACGCGCGGACGCTCGCCCGGCTCGCCGTGCGGTACGCCGACCGGGGCGTGGTCGGGTTCGGGCTCTCCAACGACGAGCGGCGCGGCCTCGCGCGCGACTTCGACCGCGCCTTCGAGATCGCCCGTGAGGGCGGTCTGCTGGCCGCGCCGCACGGCGGCGAGCTCTCGGGCCCGAGCAGCGTGCGGGACTGCCTGGACGACCTGCACGCCTCCCGCGTGGGGCACGGCGTCCGGGCCGCCGAGGACCCCCGCCTGATGCGGAAGCTCGCGGAGCGGGGAGTGACGTGCGAGGTGTGCCCCTCGTCGAACGTCGCCCTCGGCGTCTACGAGAAGCCGGGCGACGTGCCGCTGCGCACCCTGTGGGACGCCGGCGTCCCGATAGCTCTCGGCGCGGACGACCCCCTGCTCTTCGGCTCGCGGCTCGCCGCGCAGTACGAGCTGGTGCGGGAGCACCACGGCTTCACCGACGCGGAGCTGGCGGAGCTGGCGCGGCAGTCGGTACGGGGGTCGGCTGCGCCGGAGGGTGTGCGGGCGGAGTTGCTGCGGGGGATCGACGGCTGGCTTGCCGGCTGAGCGCTCTTACCTGGCTGGTCGCTCTTACCTGGCTGGCCGCTCTTACCCGGCTGGCCGCTCTTGCCCGGCTGGCCGCCCCGGCTGAGCGCTCTTACAGGGCCACGCCGACCGTGACCGGCTCGTTCACCAGGGTCACCCCGAACGCCTCGTGGACACCGGCACGGACCTCGCGGGCGAGGGCGAGGAGATCCTCCGTCGTGGCCTCGCCACGGTTCGTGAGCGCCAGCGTGTGCTTCGTGCTGATGCGCGCCGCGCCCGACCCGTACCCCTTCGTGAAGCCCGCCTTGTCGATCAGCCAGGCCGCCGAGGTCTTCATGAAGCCCTCCCCCGCCGGGTACGCCGGAGGCGCCACGTCCGGGCCGAGCCGGTCCGCGACGCGGGTCAGGAACGCCGCGTGCTCCGCCTCGGTGAGGATCGGGTTGCAGAAGAACGACCCGGCCGACCACGTGTCGTGGTCCTCGGGGTCGAGCACCATGCCCTTGCCCGCGCGCAGCTTGAGGACCGTCTCGCGGGCCTGCTCCGCGGGGACGCGGTCGCCGGCCTCGACGCCGAGGGCGCGGGCGGTCTCCGGGTAGCGGATGGGGGCGGACATGCCGTCCGCGTCCTCCAGCTCGAAGCGGACGCGGAGGACGACGTAGCGGGCGGGGTCCTGCTTGAAGCGGCTGTGGCGGTAGGAGAAGGCGCACTCGGCGTTGGTGAGGGTCACCGTCTCGCCGGTGCGGCGGTCGTAGGCGACGACCTCGGTGATCGTCTGGGCGACGTCCTGGCCGTAGGCGCCGACGTTCTGGATGGGGGTGGCACCAGCGGAGCCGGGGATTCCGGCGAGGCATTCGATGCCGGCGAGGCCGGCTTCGACGGTGCGGGCGACGGCGTCGGACCAGTTCTCGCCGGCGGCCAGTTCGAGGCCGGTGCCGGTGAGGGTGAAACCGGTGGTCGCGATGCGCAGGGCGGTGCCCTCGAAGCCCTTGTCGGAGATGACGAGGTTGCTGCCGCCGCCGATGATCAGCAGCGGGGTGGCGGTCTCGTCGGCCTCGCGGACGGCGGCGATCACCTCGGCGTCGGTGGTGGCCGTGATCAGGCGGGTGGCCGGGCCGCCGAGCCTGAAGGTGGTCAGGGGGGCGAGGGGGGCGTCGTGTCGTTCCTGCACCAGACCAGGGTACGGGTGGGTCGGGCGCGGTGGTCCGGGGCCGGGGGCCGGGGGCTCCGGGGGTGTTTCGGAATCGGATATTTACGGGCGGAACCGTCCGCCGCACCGGGCACCCCGCGCGCCGCCCACAAATATCCGGCAGCATTCCGAAACACCCCCTGCGCCCCCGTCCCCCTCCGTGGACGGTCCCCCTCCCCGGCCCCTTCCGCAGGCGGGGACTCCTGCCTTCCCCGCCCCGTCCCTCTCCGTGGACGGTCCTCTCCGGTGGATAGTCCCCTCCAGTGGGCGGTCCCTTCCCGTGGACGGTCCTCTCCGGTGGGTGGTCCCCTCCCGCCGCCGGTACCCCTGCAGTAGGCGGTGGCTCCTGCTTTTCCCGTCGTCCCCCTACACAGACGGTCCCCTCCCGTCGATGGTCCCTCCCGCCGCCGGTGCCCCTGCCGTAGACGGTCCCTCTCCCCCGGCCCCTTCCGCAGGCAGTGGCTCCTCCCTTATCCCGTCCCCCCTCCGTCACACGGTGGCCGCCGCCCTCCCCCGCAAGCGGCGGCGGCTGCCCTTCCCTGCCCCTGGGAGGCGGTGGCTGCTGCCCGCCGGGTTTCCGGTGCAGCGCCTCTGCCATTCCCTGACGGGTGGGTGGGTGGGACCGGCCGCGCAGCGGCGGGGGTGGTGCGTCAGGGCGTGCCGACTAGGTCGGCGGGCTGGGTCCCGGCCCGGGAGGGCGCGCCGCGGTGCGAGGGGATCAGGGTCGCCGCCAGCGCCCCGAGCGCCACCGCCGCCGCGCCGGCCCAGAGCGCAGGGGTCAGGCCGTCCAGGAAGCGCTGGGGCGACCCGTAGCCGCCCCGGGCGGAGAAGAGGGAGGCGAGGACGGCGATGCCCAGCGCCCCGCCCACCTCCCGCAGAGCGTTGTTCGCACCGGAGGCCATGCCCTGCTCCGCCGGGCGGACGCCGGACATGACGAGCTTCGCGGCGGGGGCGAAGAACAGGCCCATGCCGATGCCGCTGAGGATCAGTCCGGGGAGCTGGGCCGCGTAGGAGACGTCCGGGCTCATGACCAGGGCGAAGTGGGCGAGGCCGAGGGCCTGGAGGGCCAGGGCGGTGACGACGACGGGGCGGCTGCCGATGCGGTCGGCGAGGTAGCCGGAGAGCGGCGCCGCGATGATGGGCATGCCGGTCCAGGGGAGCATGCGCAGCCCGGCCTCGGTGGGCGAGTAGCCGAGCACGTTCTGGAGGAACTGGCTGAGCAGGAAGATCGAGCCGAACATGCCCAGGAACATGAAGACGCTCGCGGCGTTCACGCCGGCGAAGGCGCGGTTCTTGAAGAGGCGCATGGGGAGCATGGGCCGCTCGGCGCGGAGGCCGTGGCCGATGAAGCCTCCTATGAGGACGCCTCCCGCGACGAGGGCGGTCAGGACCCGGGGGCTCGTCCAGCCGTGCGCGTCGGCGTTGATCAGGCCGTAGACGACGCCGAAGAGGCCGCCGCTGACGAGCAGCGTGCCGGGGAGGTCCAGGCGGGCGTTCTCGGCGCGCGACTCGTCCAGGCGGAGGCGGGCCAGCGGGATGAGGGCCAGGCCCAGCGGGACGTTGAGCCAGAAGATCCACTGCCAGGAGACGTGCTCGGTGAGCGTGCCGCCGATGAGCGGGCCGCCGGCGACGGCCAGGCCGTCCACGGCCCCCTTGATGCCGTAGGCCAGGCCCCGGCGGTCGGCGGGGACGGCCGCAGTGAGGAGCGTGAGCGTCAGCGGCATGGTGATGGCGGCGCCCACGCCCTGGACGGCCCGGGCGGCGATCAGGGCCTCGATGCCGGGCGCGAGGGCGGCCGCGGCGGAGGCGGCCGTGAAGATCACCAGGCCGGTGACGAAGAGCTTGCGGCGGCCGAAGCGGTCGCCCAGGGCCGCGCCGAACATCAGCAGGACCGCGAAGGTCAGCGTGTAGGCGTTGACGGTCCATTCCAGGTCTTCCAGCGCCCCGCCGAGGTCCTTGCGGATCGACGGGAGGGCCGTGGTGACGACCAGGTTGTCCAGGGCCGCCATGAAGCCGGCCGCGCCGGTGATGATCAGGGCCCAGATTGCTTTGGGTTGCATGCTCTCCCCCGTGTTAATTAGTAATTGGTCACTAACTTTGATGGCCATGAGGAGACGCGGGTCTCCCGCGTCCCCTAGAAGCCGCTCCACACCCGGTGACCCGGCGGGAACCCCAGGGACACCAGCGTGTTGATCAGCATCCCCTTGGCCAGGAACCTCGTCGTCTCCTTCGGGTCCCCGCCGAGCGCCAGGTTCGCCCCGTCCCACAGCTCCAGCCACGCCGCCCGGATGGCGCTCCCGAACTCGTGGTCCCCCGCCGCCTCGGCCGAGGCCACCGCGACGTAGATCTGCATCTGCATCTGCAGCTTCTCGGGGTCCTCGGCGATGAGGTGGTCGTAGGCGGCGGCCATGGCCTGCAGCACCCCGCGGGGCGGCGCGCCCTCGACCGCCTTCCGGAAGACCTCCCCGGTCTCCTCCAGGCAGCGGTGGGCCGCCGCCAGGAAGATCGCCTCCTTGGTCGGGAAGAGCCGGAACAGATACGGCTGCGAGACGCCCACGCGGCGCGCGATCGACTCCGTGGACGTGCCCTTGTAGCCGGCGCGCGCGAACTCCGTGATTGCGGCGCGGATCACACTCTCGCGGCGCTCCTCCGCGCTCATCCTGACCATGGGTCATAAGTTAGTGGTCACTTACTTCGGATGTCAAAGAGGGAGGGCGCCGCTCGTTCGCGGCGCCCCCGGCGTCAGGCGAGGCGTACGACCGCTCGCGACATCCCCAGGACCTTCTTGCCCTCGCTCTTGACCACCAGGTCCACCCGGACCGTCCGGTGCTCGTCGTCCTTGGCCGCGACCTTGGCCGTGACCTCGATCACCGCGCCCGTGTCGTCGTCCGGCACGACCACCGGGCGGGTGAAGCGCACGCCGTACTCGGCGACGGCGCCCGGGTCGCCCACCCAGTCGGTGACGACGCGGCCTGCCTCGGCCATGGTGAACATGCCGTGCGCGATCACGTCCGGCAGGCCCACCTCCTTGGCGAACTTCTCGTTCCAGTGGATCGGGTTGAAGTCGCCCGAGGCGCCCGCGTAGCGGACCAGGTCCGCGCGCGTCACCGGGAAGGAGCGGGCCGGCAGCTCGGTGCCGATCTCGACCTCGTCGTAGGAGATACGGGCAGCCATCACGCCTCCTCGGCCGCGCGGGCCACCAGCGTCGTGTGCGCGGTCACCACGTGCTCGCCGTGCTCGTCCTGGACGTCGCCGCGGACCGACAGGACGTCGTTGCCCGCCAGGGACTTGATCGACTCGATCGTGGAGACGACCGAGAGGCGGTCACCGGCCCGCACGGGGCGGGCGTAGGCGAACTTCTGGTCGCCGTGCACGACGCGCGAGTAGTCCAGGCCCAGCTGCGGGTCGTTCACGACCGCGCCGGCGGCCCGGTACGTGATGGAGAAGACAAAAGTCGGCGGGGCGATCACATCCGGGTGCCCCAGCGCCTTGGCGGCCTCGGGGTCGGTGTACACCGGATTGGTGTCGCCGATGGCCTCGGCGAATTCGCGGATCTTCTCCCGGCCGACCTCGTACGGTTCGGTGGCCGGATAGGTCCGCCCTACGAAGGACTGGTCGAGCGCCATGGGCTCGGCACCTCCTGGGTGGTTACGGTGGCGGATACGCCACGAGGCCGCCCCCAAGGAATGGGGACGGCCTCATGAACGAGCCTGTTGTTATCGCGTCTCGCGGTGCGCGGTGTGCGAGTTGCAACGGGGGCAGTGCTTCTTCATCTCAAGACGGTCCGGGTCGTTACGCCGGTTCTTCTTGGTGATGTAGTTCCGCTCCTTGCACTCCACGCAGGCCAGCGTGATCTTCGGGCGGACGTCGGTGGCAGCCACGTGAGTGCTCCTTGACGGAATGGACGGATGAACGCAGACAAGAGTAGCCGACCGGAGGACCGACCCCACAATCGGCTACTACGTGTAGCGGTGACCGGACTTGAACCGGTGACACAGCGATTATGAGCCGCTTGCTCTACCGACTGAGCTACACCGCTTTGATGTGGGAGGGATCCCCGCCCGAAGGCGGGGAACCTCTCACACCAGAGCCCCAAAACGGAATCGAACCGTTGACCTTCTCCTTACCATGGAGACGCTCTGCCGACTGAGCTATTGGGGCGAGCGAGGAAGACATTACACGGTTGGCCGCCGAAGGTGAAATCCGTATCCGGCGGGTGCCCGCGACGGCGCCACGGAAGCCTTCCCGCACCACATCAGTACGACTATTCGTCGCTTGCTCGAAGCCGTTCCTGACGCGCCCTACGCTCGGACGTGCTGCGTGATCATGCACGCCCCGGCCCCCGGAGGAGCGCGATGCCCGACAGCCAGCCGCAGCCCCCGGCGAACCCCGGCGGCGATGCCACCCCTCCCGCCGTCGTGCCCGGCGACGGGGCCCTCGTCCTCTGCGGCGCCCGGCTCGCCGACGGCCGCACCGTGGACGTGCGGCTGAGCGGCGGGCACATCGAGGCGGTGGGCACCGCCGGGAGCCTGGCGCCCGGCCCGCGCGTGGACCTCAGCGGCTATCTGCTGCTGCCCGCGCCCGCCGAACCGCACGGGCACGGCGCCACCGCGCTCACCGCCGAGGCGGACGGCCCCGTCTCGTACGCCGCCGAGGACGTCCAGCGCCGCGCCACCGAGGCCGCGCTGCTCCAGCTCGGGCACGGGGCCACCGCCCTGCGCTGCCACGTGCGGATCGGCGACGTGCAGGGGCTGCGCTCGCTGGAGGCCGTCCTGCAGGCCCGGCGGGCGCTGCGCGGGCTGACCGACCTCACCGCCGTCGCCGTGCCCCGGCTGCTGACCGGGGCCGCGGGGGCCGACGGGCTGGCCCTGCTGCGGGACGCCGTGAAGATGGGCGCCGCCGTGGGCGGCTGTCCCGACCTCGACCCCGACCCCACCGGCTTCGCCGAGACCGCCCTCGACCTCGCCGCCGAGTACGGCTGCCCGGTCGACCTGCACACCGACGGC
>NZ_JBAMDC010000249.1:0-9898 GCF_036961605.1 Streptomyces sp. KLMMK | reverse complement strand
CTACGCGGTGCTGTCGCTCTTCACCGCCGGCTCGCTCTTCCCCCTCGTCTGGACGGCGGTCACCGCCTCCCGGGACAACGCCCGTCTCGCCAGGACGCCGCCGCCCTTCCGGTTCGGCAGCCGGCTCGCCGAGAACGCCGGCACCGCCTGGACCGAGGCCAACATGGGCACGGCCCTGCTCAACACCCTGCTCGTCGCGGGCACCGTCGCGCTGGGCACGGTGGTCTTCTGCACCGTCGCCGGCTTCGCCTTCGCCCGGCTGAAGTTCCGCTTCAGCGGCGCGCTGCTGCTCCTGACGGTCGGCACGATGATGGTGCCGCCGCAGCTCAGCGTCGTCCCGCTGTTCATGGTCATCGCCGAGCTCAAGTGGACCGACCAGCTGCAGTCGGTGGTCCTGCCCACGCTCGTCAGCGCCTTCGGGGTCTTCTTCATGCGTCAGTACTTGCTGGAGGCGCTCCCCGGCGAGCTGGTCGAGGCGGCCCGCGTCGACGGGGCCGGCAGCCTGCGCGTCATCTGGCACGTCGTCTTCCCCGTCGCCCGGCCCGCGATGGCCGTGCTGGCCATGCTCTCCTTCGTGCAGGCCTGGAACGACTTCTTCTGGCCGATCATCGCGCTGACCCAGGAGAACCCGACGGTGCAGGTGGCCCTCACCGGGCTCGGCCGCGGCTATGTCCCCGACCAGTCCGTGATCATGGCCGGCGCGCTGCTGGGCACCCTTCCGCTGCTGCTCGCCTTCACCCTCTTCGGCAGACAGATCGTCGGCGGCATCATGCGGGGCGCCGTCAAGGGCTGACCCCGCCGACCCGCGCCGCTCCCCCCACGCCCCCACCTCCCGGGAGACCCCATGACCGTGAACTTCCCGCCCGGCTTCCTCTGGGGCACCGCGACCGCGGCGTACCAGATCGAGGGCGCGCCCCACGAGAGCGGCCGCACGCCCTCCATCTGGGACACCTTCTCCCACACCCCCGGCAAGACCCTCGGCGGCGACACCGGCGACACGGCCACCGACCACTACCACCGCCGCGCGGACGACGTCCGGCTGATGGCGGACCTCGGTCTCGGCGCGTACCGCTTCTCCGTCTCGTGGCCGCGCGTGCAGCCCACCGGCCGCGGCCACGCCAACCAGCCCGGCCTGGACTTCTACCGCGCCCTCGTCGACGACCTCCTCGACCACGGCATCCGCCCCGTGCTGACCCTCTACCACTGGGACCTGCCGCAGGAGCTGGAGTCGGCCGGCGGCTGGCCCGAGCGCGGCACCGCCCACCGCTTCGCGGACTACGCCCACCTCGTCGCCGAGGCCCTCGGTGACCGCGTCGAGATGTGGACCACCCTCAACGAGCCCTGGTGCAGCGCCTTCCTCGGCTACGGCTCCGGGGTGCACGCCCCCGGCCGCGCCGACGACCTCGCGGCCCTGCGCGCCGCGCACCACCTCAACCTGGCCCACGGCCTGGGCGTCCAGGCCCTGCGCGCGGCCCTGCCCTCGCACGGGCAGGTGTCGGTCACCCTCAACCCCGGCGTCGTCCGCGCCTTCACCGGCGCCCCGCAGGACGTGGACGCCCAGCGGCGCATCGACGCCCTGGCCACCCGCATCTTCACGGGCCCCATGCTGCACGGCGCCTACCCCGAGGACCTGCTCGCCGACACGGCGTCGATCACGGACTGGTCGTTCGTGCACGACGGCGACCCGGCGGCCATCAAGCAGCCGCTCGACTCGCTGGGCGTCAACTACTACACGCCCACCGTGGTGGCGGCCGCGACGGGCGACGGCGGCCTGCCCGGCGAGGCCCTCGAACCCTCGCCTTTCCCCGCGGCCACGGGCATCGCCTTCCACCGCCCGCCCGGCAAGCGCACCGCGATGGACTGGTCCGTCGACCCCACCGGCCTGTACGACCTGCTGGTCCGCTTCGCCGAGGAGGTCCCGGGCCTGCCCCTGGTGGTCACCGAGAACGGCGCGGCCTACGACGACAAGCCCGACGGCGACGGCACGGTGCACGATCCGGAGCGCATCGCCTACCTGCACGCCCACCTCGACGCCGTCCGGCGGGCGATCGCCGACGGGGCGGACGTGCGCGGCTACTTCCTCTGGTCGCTGCTCGACAACTTCGAGTGGGCCTACGGCTACAGCAAGCGCTTCGGTGCGGTCCACGTCGACTACGCCACCCAGGTCCGCACGCCCAAGTCCAGCGCCCGCTGGTACTCCCAGGTGGCCCGGACGGGCCAGCTGCCGCCGTACTGACCGGTAGCGGATCAGGGCCGCAGCCGCCGGGGGCGCCCTTGCGTCGCGCAGGACAATGGATGGCGGTGCAGACGATCCTGGAGGTATGTACATGTCCGAGCCGCAGTCGGCTCCCGACGCGGGCCCGACCGAGCGACCGCGCCGCCTGAAGCCCGCGCAGCTGCTCTTCGAGCCCCCGGAGGCGGTCGCCGACCCCGAGCACTTCTTCGACCTGGAGTCGATCGAGGACCCCCGCGAGCTGCTCACGCGCTCCACGGAGCTCGCGCTGGCGTTCCGCGCCGCCGCCGACCGGGCGACCGAGTTCCAGGCGGTGGCGGCGGCGCAGCTCGCCGACCCCCGGCGGTTCGACCGGCTGTCCACGGCCGTGATCGCCGAGCGCGCGGAGTGGAGCGAGGACTACGCGAAGAAGATGGTCGAGTTCGGCCGGGACCTGCTGCGCGGCAGCCGGACCGGAGAGTGACCCGCGCGCCGTGACGCGCGCCGCACCCCGGCCCCGCGGCCCCGCACGCCCCGGACGGCCCGGCACCCCGGCCACCGGCGGCGACCGGAACGGCCCATGGCACCGACCATGGGCCGTTGGCATATGCGGCGCGAAAAATAGCGCACGGCACCCCGCCCTGTCCCGACTTCCGCAACTACCGGATGCCCCGGCCGCCGCACCGCCCAGCATGGGCGCCATGACCTCTCGGCAGTACGACCCGCGCGATCCGTTTCCCCGGCACCGCGGCGCTCCCGGCGCCCCCTCCCGGCTGCCCCGCTCCGCCCACGTCACCCTCGCCGGGGCGGACTGGCTCGCCTCGGCCAGCCGCTTCCCCCGCAGCGTGCACGCCCTGTGGATCGACTGCCCGGCCAATCCGGTCGTGCTGCCCTGCGGCGTCGCCTTCGACGTGGTCAGCGCCCCCGACCTGTTCGGCCGCCGGGTGCTGGACCGGTTATGGGAGAAGGGGCCGGGCTCCGGGCCGGTCGCCGCCCAGCGCGGCAGACTGCAGCTGTTCGCGGCCCCCGGTACGGCCCAGCGCCTGCCCGCACTGCTCGGCTGGGAGGAGTGGGCCCGGGCGATGCCGCCGCTGCTGTGCCACGGCACGGGCGACACCGTGACCCTCCCGCCGCTCTACCCCTCCGGCCCGGAGGAGCCCGCGCCGCCCGTCGCGCGCTGGGTGGTCGCCCCCGAGGTGCGCCACCCGTGGCTGCCGGACGCGGAGGCGCTGCTGTGGGCCTGTGTGCGGGTGGCGCGGGCGACGGCCGGCGCTCCGGGGGCCGGGCTCCGCCCCGAGGCCGCCCCCGAGCCCGCCCTGTGACCGGGACCACCGCGCTGACCTGCACGAGCGCCCTCGCAGCCCGCTGAAACATCCGGATTTTCGTTCCACCCGATCAGGGTGCTAGAGTCTTCTCTGTCAGCAGGCGCCGCTAGCTCAGTTGGTTAGAGCAGCTGACTCTTAATCAGCGGGTCCGGGGTTCGAGTCCCTGGCGGCGCACAGACAGACGAAGGCCCTCACCGTCAGGTGAGGGCCTTCGTCGTGTGCGCGGCGTGTATGCACAGCCTGTGTACGCGGCCCGAGCGCGCCTCACGCCCGGGTCACCCCGACGGTCCACGACCCGCCGGCCGTCCGCCCCCGTACGGTCACCCGCACCCCGTCGGTCTCCGAGGACAGGGACTCCCCCACGCCCAGCGGCGCGTCGGCCAGCGGCGGGTAGACGGACTCGCCCCAGCAGGCTTGGTGGCCCGGGTGCCCGTCGAGCACCTGGACCGGCCCGCTGCCCGAGGCGGTGTCGCTGTGCACCCGGTAGACGAGGACGCCCTCGGTGCAGGCGCCGCTGTCGTTGCCGGAGGCGGAGCGCGCCTCCACGACGAGGGCCGTGGTGATGCCCGTACGGATCACGATCAGGCGGGTGCGGCCGTCGCCGCCCGGCTGCATCGGCGTCTCCAGCGGCTGGAGGGTGTAGAGGGCGCCGCTGGGGCCGCGGGCGCAGGCGACCTGGGCCGGCGTGAGCCAGCCGAGTTTCCACTTGTGCCAGCCGAACGGGTCGGAGGCGAGCCCGAACTGGCTTCCCATGAGGTCCCAGTCGCCGACGTGGGTGTCCCAGTCGCCCTTGCCGTCGGTGGGCCGGTGGTAGAGGTCGGGCAGGTCCAGGACGTGCCCGGTCTCGTGGGCGAGGACGTTGCGGTCGGGCGGGTGGTGCTCGAAGACGGTGACGATCCGGCGCAGCTGCGCGCCGTCCGCCTGCAGGGGCCGGTCGAGGTTGACGACCTTGGTGGCGTCGGAGTCGACGCCCGGGGCGTCGGGGTCGGCGACGAGGTAGACGAGGTCGTAGCGGCTGAAGTCCACGCCGGGGTCGGCTGCGGCGACGGCGTCGCGCAGGTAGTCGGAGCGCCGGTCGCCCTCCCAGTCGCGCTGTATGCGGTACGAGGTGGCGGACCGGGGCATCCTGACCCACCGCTTCACCGGGTGGGCGCGCAGGGAGAACCTCCCGTAGGAGGCCCGCTCGAAGAAGCGGCTGGTGGCGGGGAAGTGGTCGGCCGCGAGCTTCTCGGGGGACACCGCGGGCTTGGAGTCCGGGAAGGACAGGAAGATCATGACGGCGTCGAGCCGCCCGACGGGCCGTGGATAGGCGGGGTTCCAGCTGTCGAGCCCTTCGGAGTGGTGGGCCTGGCTGCGCGGGAGCGCGCAGGGCCCGCCGGGCCCCACGGCCTGGGCGGGGACGGCGACGAGGGTGGTCGCCGCGATGGCGCACAGGACGGTGAGGACGGCCCCGACGCGGCGCAGCGGCCGCGGCCGGTCCACTCCCATGGGTGTCTGCGGACGCACCACGTCGACCTCCCGGGACGGATTCGGGACACCTCATCCACCCTCGGTGGATTTATGGTGGTATGCCCTATTCCGCTGCTCCGGTCGAGTGACTAGGCCGACTTCTGGGTACATCACACTCAGTCACTGATGGTCAATCGAGATGGTGTGGCACAACAGCCTCAGGCACGAGCGCGCACGGTCGTGCAGAAGTGGACACCCCGGGGGCCGCGGCCCGGCCTCTCGCGGAAGGGCCGCTGGAACGGTCCCCCCGCGAGCTCTATGATCGCCACATTTCCAGCACGGACACCCCGGACGGACGGCCTCCCGCCGCCCGTTCGGACACGCGTACGAGATCCATGAGACCCATACGAAACCAGTGCGGAACGAATGCCTTGCGGGAGCGAGCGGTGAGCGGAACCCTCGATGGCCAGGGCGGCGCGCCCTGCCCAACGCCTACAGTCGTCACGCAACGTAATGAATCCAGTGATTTTCGTGCCGCGTTCAATGCCGCGCAGCTCGCCATGGCCGTGGTGGGCCGCGACGGTCTGGTGCGCACCGCCAACCACGCGCTCGGGGCGCTGCTGGGCACCGACCCGGCCCGGCTCGCCGACGCCCCGGCCGCCGAGTTCACCGGCCTGCGCGAGGACTCGCGCACCTGGAGCGCGTACCGCGAAGTGCTGCTCGGCCGCCGCGAGCGGCTGCACTGCACCCGGCGGCTGAAGCACACCGGCGGCCAGGGGGTGTGGGCCGAAGTGATCGTGACCCCGCTGCCCGACAGCTGCGACACCCTGCTGTCCGTCGCCGACATCAGCGACCGGCGCGACCTGCGCGCCCGGCTGCGGCACCTGCGGATGCACGACCCCGTCACCCGGCTGCCCAACCGCAGCCTCTTCTTCGAGCGGCTGACCGCCGCGCTGGCATCGGCCTCCGCCGTACCGGGCGGACAGGGCAGGATCGGGGTCTGCTATCTGGACCTCGACGGCTTCAAGGCCATCAACGACACCCTCGGCCACCGGGCCGGGGACCGGCTGCTGGGCGCGGTGGCCCGGCGGCTGAGCGAGTGCGCGGCGCCCGGCGGGCACCTCGTCGCCCGGCTAGGGGGCGACGAGTTCGCGCTGCTGGTGGAGGAGTCCGGGGGCACCGAACAGCTCGTCGAGCTCGCCGCCTGCATCCAGGACGCGCTCCAGCGGCCGTTCGAGGTGGCCGGGCAGCAGCTGTCGGTCTCGGCGAGCATCGGCGTCGTGGAGCGCCCCGCGGCCGGCACCCACGCCACCGAGCTGATGCAGGCCGCCGACACCACGCTGTACTGGGCGAAGGCCGACGGCAAGGCCCGCTGGACACTCTTCGACCCCGAGCGCAACGCCCACCGGATGACCCGCCAGGCCCTGTCCAGCACGCTGCGGCCCGCGGTCGAGCGCGGCGAATTCGTCCTGCAGTACCAGCCGCTGGTGGGCCTGGGGGACGGGGTCGTGCGGGGGGTGGAGGCGCTCGTCCGCTGGCGTCACCCGCAGTTCGGGATGCTTCCGCCGAATCGGTTCATCGGCCTCGCCGAGGAGACCGGCGCGATCGTCCCCCTGGGCCGCTGGGTGCTCGCGACGGCCTGCCACCAGGCACGGCGCTGGCAGCTCGCCCACCCCGCGGAGCCGATCGTCGTCAGCGTCAATGTCGCGGTGCGGCAGGTGTGGGACTCCGACCTGGTCTCCGACGTCGCGGCGATCCTCGCCGAGACGGGGCTGCCGCCCCGGCTGCTGCAGCTGGAGCTCACCGAGTCGGCGGTGATGGGCTCGGCCGGCCGGCCGCTGCAGCAGCTGCGCCAGCTCAGCGACATGGGCGTGGCCATCGCCATCGACGACTTCGGCACGGGCTACTCCAACCTCGCCTACCTCAGCCGGCTGCCGGTCTCCACGCTCAAGCTCGACGGCTCCTTCGTCCGGGGCTTCCGCTCCGGGGAGCCGCCGAACCCCGCGGACGAGACGATCGTCGAGGCCCTCGTCCAGCTCGCGCACCGGCTGGGGATCACCGTGACGGCGGAGTGCGTGGAGAGCGCGGAGCAGGCGGAGCGGCTGGGGCGGATCGGCTGCGACACGGGGCAGGGCTGGTTCTACTCCCGCCCCGTGCCGGCGGACTCGATCTCCTCCTTGCTGACGACGGGGGTGCGGCCGTAGCGCCCCCGGTCCGGGCCCGAGCCCCGCGTCACATGCCGTACACGTCCGCGATCAGTTCGTAGCTGCGCAGCCGCGCCCCGGCGCCGTGCGCGTTCGTAGTGATCATCAGTTCGTCGACGCCGGTCGTCTTGACCAGGTGGTTCAGCCCCTCCCTGACCGCCTCGGGCGTACCGTGCACCACATTGGCGATCCGGCTGTCGACGAACTCCCGCTCCGCGGGGCTGAAGTCGTACGACGCAGCCTCCTCCGGCGTCGGGACCAGCCCCGGGCGCCCCGTGCGCACCCGCAGCATCGACAGCGCGCCGGTGAGCACCTGGCGGCGGGCCTCCCCCGCATCCTCCGCCGCGAACGCCTGCACGCCGATCTTGGCGTACGGGCGGTCGAGGACCGAGGAGGGGCGGAAGCACTCGCGGTAGAGCTCCAGCGCGGCCACCGTGCTGCCGGAGGAGAAGTGGTGCGCGAAGGAGAAGGGCAGGCCGAGCGCGCCCGCGAGCCGCGCGCTGAAGCCGGAGGAGCCCAGCAGCCAGACCGAGGGGCGGTCGGCGCGCTGCACCCCGCCGGGGACGCGGCCCTGGACCGGGCCGGGCACGGCGTGGATCCCGGCGTAGCGGTGGCCGTCGGGGAAGTCGTCGTCGAGGAAGCGGATCAGCTCGGCCAGCTGCTGCGGGAACTCGTCCGCGCCCTCGCTCAGCCGGTCGGTGCGGCGCAGCGCGGCGGCGGTGGCGCCGTCGGTGCCGGGGGCGCGCCCGAGGCCGAGGTCCACGCGCCCGGGGGCGAAGGCCTCCAGGGTGCCGAACTGCTCGGCTATCACCAGCGGCGCGTGGTTGGGGAGCATCACCCCGCCGGAGCCGAGGCGGATGCGCTCGGTGTGCGCCGCGAGGTGGGCGAGGACGACGGCCGGGGAGGAGCTCGCGATAGCGGGCATCGAGTGGTGCTCGGAGACCCAGAAGCGGTGGTAGCCGCGGCGCTCGGCCAGGCGGGCCAGCTCGACGGTGGTGGTGAGGGCCTGCCGGGCGGTCCGTCCGGCGCCGACGGTCGCCAGGTCCAGTACGGACAGGGGAACGGGGGCGCTGCCCAGGGCCTGCCCCCGGATGAAGTCGTCCTGCGCGTCGGGCACGGTGGTCCGCCTTCCTGTTCCTGATCGTCTGCGGCGCGCTGTGTGCGGCGCCGCGCCGGGGCCGGTCCGCTGCGACCGGCCGAAAGGGGCAGCCGGAGAGAGTCTCCGGTTATTCCCCCGCCGGGCCCCCGCGCCGTCCGCAGGCACGTTCCCTCCGTTATGGCATCGGCATATGCCGAGCTGACAACACCCCCTGCTTGCGGCACGTTTCGCCGTTATCGTGGTCGGCGGGACACTCGCCGGAAAGCCCGTAGGGGGAGACCGTGGCGCTCATGCCCGACCCGACCGCACCGCTCCATTCGGTGCAGTACGCCCTGCGGGTGCTCGAGGCGATCGCCCGGCACTCCGGAGGGGTGACCACGATCCAGATCGCACGCGAGACCGGGCTGCCCGCCGCCCGCCTCGCCCACCTCCTGCCGATGCTCCGCCGCGAGGACTACGTCCAGCGCACCGGCGACGGCGGATACGTCACGGGCGACGCCCTCGTCCTGCTCGGCTCCGGCGGCGACCGCAGCGCCGCCCTGCGCCACAAACTGCAGCGGTCGCTGACCGAGCTCCGCGATTCCCTCGGCGCCGCCGTGTACCTGAGCCGCTACATCGACGGCGAGGTCAGGATCACGCAGGTCGCGGACGGGCCGCGCACCCCGCGGGTCAACGAGTGGGTCGACTTCCGCTCCGCCGCGCATGCCAGCGCCGTCGGCAAGTGCCTGCTCACCCAGCTCGACCACGACGACCGCCGCGACCACCTCTCGCGCCACCGGGCCGCCCGGCTCACCTCCCGGACGATCACCAGCGAGAAGGTGCTCCTCAGCACCCTGGAGCGGCAGCCTGCGACCGTCCCCGTCCTCGATCTCCAGGAGTACGCCGTCGGCACGGTGTGCGCGGCCGTCCCGGTCAGCGCGGGGAGCGCCGTCGGCTGCCTCGCCCTCTCGCTCCCGCTGGCCCACGCCCACCGGCTGCGGCAGGCCGCGGAGACGCTGAACCGGCGGGCCGCACCCCTGATGCTGTCGCTGGCCCTCTGAGGGCCGGCGGGCAGGCGGATGGAAGGGCGGACGAGCCGGCCGGGGGAAAGGCGGTGGAGAGCACCCCTCCGGACCAGGTATATTTATCTCTGTCAGCAGGCGCCGCTAGCTCAGTTGGTTAGAGCAGCTGACTCTTAATCAGCGGGTCCGGGGTTCGAGTCCCTGGCGGCGCACAGACAGCCGAAGGCCCTCACCGTCAGGTGGGGGCCTTCGGCGTATGCGTCCCCCGCCCGTAGCATGGGGGCCGTCCGTCCCGCCGCGTGCAAGGAGAGGAGAGCCGTGACCAGTACGTCCCAGGGTCACCGGCCGGTGGCCGCGGCCGCGCTCCTGCTCCTCCTCGCGGTCGTCTTCGGCCCGCTCCCGGGCGGCGCCCAGCCGTACGCCGCGGTCACCTCGCCTGTACGCGCCACGGAGCCCGTCCGCCACGCGGACCCGGCACCCACCGGGGCCAGGGCCGGGGCCGGGGCCGGGGCCGGGGCCGGGCAAGTCGTACGGGCCGACGCGCCGGACACCGGCTCCAGCTGCCGGCAGCAGGACGTGCCGCTGAAGGACGCCGAGACCGCCGTCGC